>JAILZY010000070.1 GCA_023512255.1 bacterium
TGCCATCCTTAATAAAAAGCCTGGATTACTGGTCTTAAGACCATGTCGTAATTAAATTCCCTATCTACTCTTGAGTGTCAATTTATCATTTTGCCCTTTGCTCAACTCTAATCTTGGCCTCTTGCCCTGTTCTCATCTTGTCCCACTTGCCCCACTCTTATCTTGTCCTGCTTGCTCAACTATCATCTTGCCCATCTTGCCCCGCTCGCCCCTCTTGCCTTACTCTCTTTGCTCAGAATGCTGAGCTGTAGCCTTATCTTAAAATGTGTCTGGTAGTGAGGTTCAGATAGGCTTTTAAGCAATCATTAGTGCTTTTTAATCAATTATCGGCCAAAAATAGTTTTTGCTCAAATACCATATTTAACTAAATTATACTCAAAGTTTGACTTAAAATCAAGATCTTTTTTTAAAAAAAATTTTACTTATTGGCTAGCTCCCCATTTTATTATTTCCGCGTCTATTATTTTCGCGCAAGCGGGAATCCAGGGTAACAGGGTAAGAGGAAGCGGCAAGGCGCAAAAATGCGCCTTCATTGCCGCGCAAGCAGGAATCCATGGTCGTGAGAGAGGCATAAGCAGGCAGCTTGTCAATTCATTTTCGCGCAAGTGGGAATCCAGGGACATACGCAAGCCCTGTGGCCAGGAGGCGATTGCTCATCATTTCCGCGTAAGCGTAAATCCAGGGCACAATCTGACACTCCCCTATGATCATCAGCCGTCACTGCCGCGCAAGCGGGGGAATCCCGAGTTGTAAAAAATATCCAGGAGGCACAGGATAACTCACTGCGATAAGTCACTGCCCCGCAAGAAGGAATCCCTCGCGGCCTAACATCGCATATAAGATAAGACGCCGGACCGACACTGCCGCGCAAGCGGGAATCACGGAATATTTAGGCTGGCTGTATTCCTTCTTTCTCCGGAATTACGGTATTTGCGGCTTTGTAAAAGATGCATTGCCTAAGCCGGCCTTTTTGCTAACAAAGTGCGCAATTTTGGCGGACCTCGGGTCCGCCCCTACAATTGATTGGGTACCCCTACAATTGATTTGTACCCCCTACAATTGATTGGGTAATTGGAGCATCATTTGCTCATCCTGAGACAGAAACCGCCACCTGCCCGACGGCAGATCAAGTTGAATGGGGCCAAAGGCGAGGCGTTTTAAATCCGTAACCTTCAAGGTTGTCCCGTAGCGCTCATCCCGCAGGGCGCCAAAGAGTCTGCGGATATGGCGGTTTTTCCCCTCATCGAGGACCAGCCAAAGGTGGGTCTTTGGCCCCACCCGGCCTAGGATCTTGACCTCAACACAGCGCAATATCCCGACGGGAGAGGGGACCCCCTCACGGATAGCGGCCAGGTGCTTTTCTGTAACCTGCCCGCGTACCCAGGCCTCGTAGGTTCGGGTGAAGCCTCCGGGCCGGGTAAGCCGCTCAACCAGGCGGCCGTCTTTGACTAGAAGCAGCAGCCCGCGCGTTTGGCGGTCAAGGCGGCCAACCGCTACCCAGCCATCCCGCAGCACCCACTCGGGCAGAAGGTCGTAGATCGTCTTTCGCCCAAGCTCATCGCGGCGAGAGACAACTACCCCTTTTGGTTTATGGAACAGAATTATCCCTGACTCGGCTATAGCTTTCATAGAGCTATTCTAACCCGAGTGGGCAGAAATTTCTACCTCCTCTAAATCTTATAAACAACTTATCTTATCACTTATAAACTTATCTTATAGCCTCCTCTTATCTTATAAACTTTAAACCTTTATAAACTTTACCCCCTACTTTTGGATAAACCCTACTTGGATAACCCCTCCCTCTTGGGCAGCCTCGCTGCTCTCATTGCATTGATGCCGATCTACCACCAGTTGAGGATGGCAATCTACTTCATAGGCGCAGCCTCGCTGCTCATTGATGCCGATATTATCCTGTGGTATACTCAAATCAAATAGTTCGCCATGATTTGCCATGCTATTATTTTTATGCGCTACTGTTGCATGTATTGTATGGTATTCATTACATGACATGGTATTCAACGGCATTGCAGTATTCTGGTATTCAATGGCATTACAGTATCTTAATTTCTGGTATTCAATGGCATTACAGTATCTTAATTTAATGTATGTACCATTTTCGCTCTTATTTATTAGCTACCATTGAGAGACAAAACCCTAATAAGAGCTAAGCTCCTTCGAGGGTTTATGGTTGTTCTGATATAGGGTTTATGGTGTCTGATATATAAGAGAGGCCATTTTTACCCGATCACATAAGGAGACTAACCATGCCTGATCAAGCTCAACCAAGGGGAGCCGCAGCCCGGCGGCAGGGGAAGAAGGTAGTGGTCATCGGACTCGATTGCGCTGCTCCGCAACTGGTTTTCGACCAATGGACAGAGGATTTGCCGAATCTTCGCTCCCTGATGAACAAGGGGATTTACGGCCCCATGAGGAGCACCATTCCGGCCATAACCTGCCCGGCTTGGATGTCGATGATGACCAGCAAGTGCCCTGGCACACTAGGCTTTTACGGATTTCGCAACCGGGCCGATTATTCTTACTCAAAGATGGTGATGTGCAATTCGACCACGGTCAAGGAGAAAACCCTGTGGGATTTGCTTGGTGAGGCAGGCCAAAAATCTATCCTACTCGGCATCCCTCAGACCTACCCGGTAAGGCCGATCAATGGCTGTATGGTGTCCTGCTTCCTTACGCCGGACACCAGCTGCCAGTATACCTATCCGAAGAGCCTGAAGACTGAGATTGAACTGGTAACCGGCGGCTATATCATTGATGTGGAAAATTTCCGCACCAATGATAAGGAAAGGCTGCTTGAGCAGATCTACCAGATGACTGAGAAAAGATTCAAGGCGGCCCGCTATCTCCTGAGGCAGAAGGAGTGGGATTTTTTTATGATGGTTGAGATGGGCGTAGATCGGATCCATCATGGCTTTTGGAAATTCACCGATCCCCAGCATCGCCAGTATGAGCCAGGAAACCCCTTTGAGCAGTCGATCAAAAACTACTACCGATATATTGATGAGCGGATCGGAGAGCTTTTGTCTTTCCTCGATGATGAGACCGCAGTGTTGGTGGTCTCAGATCATGGGGCCAAAAAGATGGATGGGGGGATCGCCATCAACGAGTGGCTCCAGAGGGAAGGGTATCTTACCCTGGCGGAGCAGCCCTCTGCCCCTATTCGCTTTGAGCAGGCTAAGATCGACTGGTCAAAGACCAAATGCTGGGGAGAAGGCGGCTACTATGGCCGTATCTTTCTGAATGTCCAGGGCCGAGAGCCGCAAGGGGTAATCAGGCCGCAGGATTATGAGAGTGTGCGGGATGAGCTTAAAGCAAAGCTTGAGGCCTTAGCCGACGAGAAAGGGAATCAGATTGGTACCCGGGTGTTTAAGCCGCAGGAAATCTATCCGAGGGTAAACGGCATCGCTCCTGACCTGATTGTCTATTTCGGCAATCTGGATTGGCGCTCAGTGGGCAGTGTGGGGCTTTCGACCATCCACACCTTTGAAAATGACACTGGCCCGGATGACGCCAATCACGCTCAGGAGGGAATCTTCATCCTCTATGATCCAAACTACCAGGGGCCGAAGGTGCAAAACCCGGGCTATTTTGATATCCTGGATGTGGCCCCGACCGTCTTACACCTTATGGGAATAGAGCCGCCGGCAGACTTTGAAGGCAAGCTCATTTCTGCCTACGAGCAGCAGGCAAGCTACTGCTAACTAAACCACAAAGCTCTTGCTAAAAAAGCCCTCGCCGCCGCCACCACCGGAGCACCTTCCTGCTAAAAGGCCTGTTGGCTGTTTTTTTATTCAGCCCCCAGCAAAGCGCCACGCGCCAGGGTGAGAAAAAAATTTTTTCTCGCCCTGGCGATAAAATTTAGATTTAGCCGAAATAGTAATATTAACTCTTATCAGATGAGAAAGAGCAGGTGATCGGTATGTTTAGAATCCTCATTATCCGTCATGGAGAAACCTCCTGGAATAAAGAGAAGATTTTTCGTGGTCGGGTCGATGTCAGCCTAAGTGACGTCGGACGACAGCAGGCCAAGCTCCTGGCTCGAAGGCTCAGCGGCCAGCGCATCAGGAGCATATATACCAGCCCGCTGAAGCGGGCCTACGACACTGCCTTGGCTATCCAGGAAGGTCAATCAGGGGCCGCCGATCTTCCCCCGATTATTCAGGATGATCTGCTGATTGATATTAATTACGGAGCATGGGAGAAAAAGGGCCACCTTCAGGTTCAGCAGGAGTTCCCAGATCTCTACCAGCAGTGGCTTGAGGCCCCTCATACGGTGCATATTCCAGACGGGGAGGGTCTGTCGTCGATTCGACAGCGGGTTGAAACTTTCCTCGATCAACTCATCATTCAGTATGAGCAGTATGACCAAAAGGATACGGCTGCCACCATTGCCCTGGTTTCTCATCGGGTAATTATTAAAATCTTACTCTGTGCCATACTCGGGCTGGACAATTCGCATTTTTGGCAGATCAAGCAGGATACGGCTGGGCTGTCTGTAGTCGAGTGCCAAGGTAGCCGATTTGTTCTGAGCAGTTTGAATGATACCTGTCACCTGGCTGAGGTTTCCGAGCAGATGAGCAAGGATGATTTCTGAGAGAGACGGCACGCAATGCTCTAGGGAGAGGCTGTCGATAGAGAGGCTGTCAATGTACTAGTATGCTTATAGGCTATATACATATATCTATTATCTATACGATTATCTATACGCTATACCTATAGGCTATATACATGTATCTATACGCTATACCTATAGGCTATACATGCATCTATTATTATACATCATATATGTCTATAAAGTATGTATGATATGCCCTATGTATGATATGCCCTAATGATACGCCATAATCTATAAGCTATATGGAAGCTATTCTATAAGCTATAAGCTATATGGATGCCATAAGGAGCGCTATGGGGATTAGCATCAAAATATGTGCATTAAAATATGTGCATTGCCAAAGATATGTGCATTACCATCAAAAGATGATTGATTGCAAAGATAATTGATTGCCCATGAGAGCAAGATAATCTCTATGATCTTTTTGGGGGGAGCAATATGAAGCGCAGGATTATCCTGGCTGGCTTGGCGGTCTTAGGGGGAGCTTTGGTATTCGTATGGCTGAAACCATTTTCCTCACCGAAAGAAGAAAGGGTGGAGGGATTGGCTAGCGCTAGAATCGAGCGGGGTAGCATTCAGGTAACTGTTGCCTGCACGGGGAAGGTAGTTTCAAACCAGGATGTTGAGATCAAATCGAAGGCCAGCGGAGAGATAAAAAAGCTTCCCTTCGATGTCAGCGATCCTGTGCGGGCTGGAGACTTGCTGGTAGAGCTTGATCCGTCGGATGAGCAGCGGAACCTGGAGAAGGCTCAGGCTGCGTTGGATGCAGCCAACTCTCAGCTCAACAATGCCAGGCAGGATCTAGCCATTGCCGAAAATCAGCTGCTGACCACCAAGCTGAATATCGAGGCCGAGATCTCATCCGCCAAGGCTACTTGGGAAGATGCGGAAAATAAGGCTAGACGGGAAGAGCAACTCTACCGCAAGAAGCTCTCAAGCCAGGAGATGATGGACAGTCAGAGAGCTGAAGCTGCCCGGGCCAAAGCCGCCTATGAAAAGGCCTTGGTCAAGCAGGAAGAGCTAAAGACCAAGGAAATGGAACTTGAGCTTAGGCGGCAAGCTGTCCGGCTTGAGGAAAGCCGGGTGCGGGCCGCCAAGGTGGACCTTGAAATCGCCAAACAGCGGCTTGCAGACACCCGGATTCTCTCCCCAATGAATGGAATTGTAACGGCCAGGGATGTCCAAATTGGCCAGATTATCTCATCAGGAATCAACAATATCGGCGGCGGAACCACAATTTTAACCATATCTGATCTGAGTCGCATTTTTGTCATCGCCTCAGTTGATGAAAGTGATATCGGCAAGATCAAGCTTGGTCAAAAAGCCAAGATTACCGTAGATTCCTATCCTGATGAGCTCTTCTCTGGTCAGGTGGTCCAGATCGCTACCCGTGGGGTCAATATCAGCAATGTGGTAACCTTTGAGGTTAAGATCGAGGTTGTGGGAAAAAATAAATCACTTCTGAAGCCTGAGATGACAGCTAATGTTCAGATTATCGCTATGGAAAAGGCCGGAGTGTTGCTTATCCCGAATGAGGCGGTTGAGTTTTCATCCGAAGGGCCGAGAGCCCAGGTCATTTGGCCAGATGGCAAGATCGAATCTCGCTCCCTAACCCTGGGGCTTGACAATGGTGAGATAGCCGAGGTCATCGCTGGCCTTCGGGAAGGGGAAAAGGTTTGCCTGCATTCAGGGCAGGTCCAAAGCAGATGGTCAAAGAGCGGAAAGTATAGCAGCAGTAGCAGTCAGGGGGAGCAGCAGAAGGGTGAGCAGCAGAGGGAAAGGGGAGGCTTTGCGGCTTTCAGGAGAAGATCGAAGGAAGAGTAGAAGGCTTTTGCAAAGTAGAAGGCTTTTGCAAGGATTCAATAATATCAATCTAATAATATTAAATAATATCATAATATTATGATATTATTTAATATTATGATATTATTTAATATTATGATATTATTTAATATCAATCTAATAATATTAAATAATATCATAATATTAAATAATATCAATATCAAATAATATCAAAAAATATGTATTTTTGCGCTTGCCCAGGGATGATGGGGGAAAATGCAAGATGATGGGGAAAATGCAAGGTTTGGTATGAAAGATCACTTTCAATTGAGGTTTAAGGCATGGAGAGGTTTCTGTGTGGGCGTAACAGGAAGCATCGAGCAGCAAGGGGCTTTCATCATGCTGGTGGTTGAAGAGGTTACCAAAAGATACCGGATGGGCGATCAGGAGATTTTGGCTCTTAATCGGGTTTCTCTCACTGTAGACAGAGCCGAGATGGTGGCCATTGTAGGGGCCTCAGGGAGCGGAAAGTCTACCCTGATGCACATTCTGGGCTGTCTGGATCGTCCTGATTCAGGCCGGTATGTGCTCAATGGCCGGGATGTGTCAAGACTTTTGGGGGATGAGCTGGCCAGAATTCGGAATCGAGAAATTGGCTTTGTTTTTCAAACATTTAATCTTCTGCCACGGATGAGTGCCCTGGAAAATGTAGAGCTTCCCCTTCTTTATGCTGGACATCCGGCAGCCAAGATCGAAGCGGCTAAAGCCCTTGAGCAGGTTGGGCTGGCTTCCCGCATGTACCATGAGCCGAATCAACTCTCTGGCGGACAGCGGCAGCGGGTGGCCATTGCTCGGGCTCTGGTAACTAATCCATCCATAATTTTGGCTGACGAGCCTACCGGCAACCTAGACAGCAAGTCGAGTGAGGAAATCATGGCTGTTTTCCAAAGGCTTAACCGAGAGGATGGTCGAACAATCATCATTGTTACCCATGAGCAGGAAATTGCTGCAAAATGCCAGCGTCAGATTCGGATCCGTGATGGCCAGATTTTATCGTGATGGACAGATTTTATGAAGAGTGTGAAAGGAAGATGAAGATAGAGTTGTCATGAGGAGAGTTTGCCGATGCTCATCTTGACCCTGATTAAGGTTTCCCTAAAGAGCCTGTGGGCCAATAAAATGCGCTCCTTTCTGGCCACCTTGGGCATCATTATCGGCGTTGGGGCAGTGATTGCCATGCTTGCTCTTGGAGAGGGAGCCAAGCGGCAGATTACCCAAAAAGTTTCTTCTCTGGGGAGCAATCTGATGATCTTGCGGCCTGGGCAGAAGGGAAGTCGCGGGGTTCAGAGCAGCACCTACGACAACTTAAAGCTTGAGGATGCCGAAGCCATCCTGCATAAGGTGCCTGAGGTCTTGCAGCTTTCGCCGGTCATCCGGGGCAGTGCTCAGGTAAAATATTTGAATCAGAATACCCGTGTTCCGATCACTGGCGCGGCAGTAACCTATTTTTCGATCCGAAACTTCGCTCTTCAGCATGGGCGGCCATTTACTGATGCTGAAACCAGAGAGCAGGCTAGGTTAGCTGTAATCGGATCGCAAACCGCTGATGATCTGTTTAAAGGGCGCTCTCCTCTTGGCAAGGTGATCAAAGTGAACGGCCTGAATTTTAAGATTATCGGCCTGCTGAAGGTCAAGGGTGATGAAGGCTGGTACAATCCGGACAATCAGCTCATTATCCCTTACACTACAGCCATGAAGCAGCTCTTTGGGCTTGATTACCTTGGGGGGATTGACCTTCAGATCAAAAAAGGGGTTGATCCTGAGGAAGTTAAAAAGAAGATCACGGCGGTGATGAGACACCAGCATCGGATCCCGGCTGATATGCCTCTTGATTTTACCCTTCAGAGCCAGGCCGAGGTTCTCGAAACTCTAAACTCCATCACCCTGGCCCTGACCCTGCTGCTTGGCGGAATTGCCAGTATCTCCCTCCTGGTAGGTGGGATCGGGATCATGAACATTATGCTGGTTACCGTAACCGAAAGAACACGGGAAATTGGTATTCGCAAGGCCTTGGGAGCCCGAAACCGAGATATCTTGCGGCAGTTTCTCTTTGAGTCTACCCTGATTAGCCTGATCGGCGGAGGCATTGGCGTGGCCCTTGGCATTGGCATCTGCTATTTGATTGACTCTATCTTTTCCTTCTCTACCCTGATTCAGCCTACCTATGTGGCTATTGCCTTTTCATTTTCGGCGGCAGTGGGCACTTTTTTTGGATTTTATCCGGCTCTGCGAGCGGCAAGACAAGATCCGATCGAGGCCTTAAGATATGAGTAACGCCTTAAGATAAGAGCCTTAAGATAAGATATGATTAGTCTTAAGATATGATTAACAAGGATGAGTAAAGATACAAGTAATACATACATACAAAGTAATACATACATAAAGATATAAGTAATACATAATAAGATACTCGCAATACAATACGATTAACCAGATTCGCTCTTATTTATTAGCTACCATTGAGAGATATACCCCCCTAATAAGAGCTAAGCCCCTTCGAGGGTTTATGGTTACTCTGATATAGGGTTTATGGTGTCTGATATATAAGAGCGACCAGAGATTATAACTAGATGATGAGTGGTCCTCTCGCTAACAAAGTGCGCAATTTGGGCGGGCCCCAAGGTCCACCCCTACAATTGATTGGGTAATTGGATCTGCTCTCGAATTTAGCGAAAGAACCAATTAGATGGTGATTAACTGGATGATTAGTATGGTGATGATGCCATTGATGATGTGGATGATACCGTAATGAGTAATCTGCTATCTGTTTTCAGCAGAAGGAGAGAAACTATGAACACTACCAGCCTACCGATTGTATGGCTACTTTTTGCCTTGCTGCCCTCCTTTTTTATTCCAGGGGTCAGCAGGGCAAAGGAGCCTTCCAGGATACATCAGGGATTTTTGGAAACCGATCGAAGAGAGGTGGCTGAAGTGGATAGAGAGGCTACTGCTGAAGTGGGCCAGGAGCC
The DNA here is from genome assembly GCA_023512255.1 of bacterium. GTDB lineage: Bacteria > SZUA-182 > SZUA-182 > DTGQ01 > DTGQ01 > DTGQ01. The sequence continues at coordinate 9,445 of JAILZY010000070.1, forward strand.
CTCTGGATCAGAGCCCTCTGGATCAGAGCCCTCTGGATTAGAGCAGAAGACTGAGGTCCCAAAATCATCATCAGGCCCTTCGAGCCCTGAATACCTAACTTTTAGTCTGGAAGATGCGGTTTTGCTAGCCTTAAACCGAAACCGCGACCTCAAGGTTCAGATCATCAATCCCCAGATCGCCGAGACCGCAGTCGAGGAAAAGAAAGCTTCTTTTGATTTTGAGCCATCGTTAAAACTCCAGGTTGAGCAAACTACGGACTCTAGTTTACTTAGCCAGAAGGATATCCGCAAGGCAGCTCGCGATGAATATCCCAATATGCCTGATGAGATCTTTGACTCATACTTTAACGAATATTTTGGTAATGTACGGCAGGCTGAGATTGAAAAAAAGGCTCAAATTTCCGGTGGAGCACTTTCGCTTTCCAAGCTTTTCTCAACCGGAACAAGGCTTGAGCTCAATCTTCAAGGTCAATATAGCGATGAGGAGAGAAGCCAGCGGATCAGCAAAACCGACGCAGCAGAGGAAAAATTATCATCATCATCAAGCCGCTCCAATGCCTCGGCCAGCTTGACCCTCACCCAGCCTCTTCTGGCCGGCAGGGGGAGGAAAATCAACCTCTGCCTGGTCCGTGAGGCGGAATTTGACCGGCAGATTTCTGCCTATGAGCTTAAGCAGTATGTGATTGAGCTTGTGGCCAGGGTTCAAAAAACGTACTGGGACCTGGTACTGGCTGAAGAGAAGCTGAGCATTCGGGAAAAATCCCTAGAGTTATCCGAGCGCCAGATGGAGGAAACCAAGGAGAAGATTCGGCTGGGGAAACAGGCTGAATCAGAGCTCATCTTTGCCCAGGCCGAAGTGGCTGCAGAAAAGGGGAAGGTGATTGACGCAAAGAGCATACTAACCCAGCGGACCCTAGATTTTTTGCGCCTCTTAAACCCTGAGGTCGATATGCTCTGGGAGCGGCGGGTTACCCTGACCACTCCCCCGGCTCCGATCGAGCAGGAGATAGGCCCGATGGATGAGCTCATAGCTACAGCCTTTCGGTCCAGAGCCGACCTTGCCCAGGCTTATCTCAATCTTCAGAAGGGAGACCTCGAAGTAATTCGGACCCAAAATGGACTCATGCCACGGCTTGATTTTTTTATCACTCTAAAAAGCCTGGCCTCTGGGATCCAATTTCCTGTCTCTCTCAGTGACTTTAACGGTTCTGACTATGCAGTGGGTTTTAGCCTTTCTCGGCCCTTGGGTAACATTGGAGCTAAAGCTCAATCCCGCCGAGCCGGCTTGAGCCGTCTCAAATATCTTGAAAGCATCGAGAATCTGAAGCAGGCCATTCAGGTTGAGGTCCGAAAGGCAGTGGTGGAGATCGAGCGCTGTCGGCAGCAGATTGTGGCCATGCAGGCTAATCGGAGCAGACAGGAAGAGAAGCTGAAGGTCGAGCAGGAAAAATTTCGTCTTGGCCGATCCACAAACCTGGCCGTCTTTCAGGCTCAGCGGGACCTTACTGAAGCCAAACTCGGCGAGGTTACCGCAGTTGTTGACCAGATTAAGGCTTTCATTGATCTTAAGGTGTGTCAAGGGACCCTGCTGCAAGAGTGGTCGATTGAGATGGCTTCCCCGCTCATCAGGTAGGCTGTTATAATTTTTATTAATATATTTATTAAATAATTAATATACTGACTAATATTAATATCCTGCCTAACTACCCATTTTCATTAATGTATTACCTACTACACTTTTGCACTTTTTATAACCGTTTCACTACCAGACCACTTTTATCGTCATTACTGCTATCATCAATAATTCTGCAATTAAAGAGTCCCCGGCCACAGTCAGTGGAGTAGGAATGGGGGTGAATTTTCGAAAGCTTTCCCCTATCTTGACATTCAGCGTTAAAGATGCAATAGACTTTATCGGAAAAAAGTGTTAAACTGAATATTAAACCGATTTTCATATTGTATCAAAGTTCAAGGGGGTTAAAAGGAGATGATAAGATATTCTAAACTTGAGAACAAGCCAAGGATTTTCAAAAGTCTTACAGGATTGACTCCTCCAGCCTTCCTTGAACTGCTTGAGAAATTTATCTATAAACCTCACTATGAAGATTTGGTTATGGTAGGCCACATACTGTTTCCATAACCAAATAAAATAAAACGATCTAACATGTAAGTTTATTATTTCCGATAAAGTTTAATTAAAAGAGGTTCGCTCTTATATATCAGACACCATAAACCCTATATCAGAACAACAATAAACCCTCGAAGGGGCTTAGGGGCTTAGCTCTTATTAGGGTTATGTCTCTCAATGGTAGCTAATAAATAAGAGCGAAGAGGTTAAAAAAGAGGGCTTAGAATTAGAAGAATTAGGATTGGAGAAGGTTTTATGAGCATGTTCTCGCTTTATCCCCTAACTTATCCCCAGCGGGCCATTTGGCTCACTGAAAAGGTTTACCCCAACACCAGCATCCATAATATAACCTGTTCGGTAAAGATCATGGGAGAAGTTGACTACTCCCTTCTTTCTGAGATGATCAATCTCTGCCTCGAGCAAAACGACGGCCTTCGCTTTCGCCTCATCGAACATAACGGCCAGCCGAAGCAGTATGTAAGCCCCTATACTCGACGGGAGATCCCCTTTTTCGACTTCAGCCAAAGCACTGGGCCGGAAGAACAATTATATGCTTGGGATAGAAAGATCGCCGCTTCGCCGATGAAGCTCATCGAGAGCGATCTTTACGACTTTGCCCTTTTCCGCCTGAGCAGTTCTGTGGGTGGGTTTTATATCAAGCTTCACCATCTCATTTCTGATGCCTGGGGACTGGCCGTTACGGTGGACTGGATTTTGAAGAACTATTTTGAAAACTGCTCAAAGAAGAATATTGAGGACTGCTCAAAAGGGAACGGCTCAAAGCAAAGGTGGGAGGCTGAAGACGGGCGGGGTTTGGTTGAGGAATCGGGCTGGGAAGATAATGAGGAAGACTTAGGGAGAAGCTCTCAAGAAGAGGAAGAGGAAAAAAGAGAAAGGGGAAATGTCCTTCTTATTTAGACTATCTTCTCAGCGAACAGGCCTTTACCAGTTCAGCAAGGTGGCAGAAAAATAAAGCCTTCTGGGAGGAGAAATTCAGCACTATCCCTGAGCTGACAGACTTAACATCCGCTCCCTTAGGCCAGCGCCGGCTGGAGGCGGTAAGGAAAACCTTTTTGCTCGATCAAGCCTTGACGGCTCAGGTCCGCGGCCTCTGCCGTCAGCTGGGCATTTCCGTGCCTGTCCTCTTTCAAGCCCTCCTCTTTACCTATCTCTACCGCCTAACCTCCCAGCACGATCTGATCATCGGCACTCCCCTTCTGAACCGCTTAACTCCGGCTGAAAAAAACACCATTGGTATGTTTGTCCATAACCTCCCCCTGCGCCTCTATGTTGATGAAGCTAAACCCTTTGGGGATTTTGTCCATGAGGTAGCTAAAGAGGCAAGAGCAGTGTTAAAGCATCAAAGATATCCCTATGAGCTTTTACTGCGCTATGTCAGGCAAAGACACAACCTTCAGTCCACTCTCTACAGCCTTGTCCTATCGCCTATTAACGCCGCGCTGGATAGTTATAATAGACAGCATGTCAGGGCGAGGTGGCTTTTCCCTGAAAGCCAGCCTGAGCCTTTGATCATTCACCTAACTGATCCTGCATCCTCTGATCCTGCGGGCGAAGGCCGCCTGATGATGCACTACGACCACCGGCTCGATCTCTACTCTCCGGCCGATATTGAGCGCCTGCATCAGCACCTGCTGAATCTTCTAACCGATGCGGCTCATCATCCTGAAAAGAGGCTTTATGAGCTGAAGCTCCTCTCAGAGGCGGAAGAGCGGCAGATTTTATACGAATTTAATCAAACCAGCCTAGATTATCCTCAAAAAGATAAGACCGTGCACCAGCTTTTTGAAGAGCAGGTCAAGCGGACGCCTGAAAGCCCTGCGCTGGTCTTTAGGGGAGAATCCTTAACCTACCGCCAGCTCAATGCTCGGGCTAATCAGCTGGCCCGGCGGCTGAGGGAAAAGGGCGTCGGCCCGGATGATATTGTCGCCCTTATTCTGCCCCGCTCGCTGGAGATAGTCATCGGCATGATGGGCATTTTAAAGGCCGGCGGAGCCTATCTGCCCATAGCCTTCGATTATCCGCTCGAGCGCATTAAATACATGCTGGAAGACTCGAGGGCTAAGCTCATTATCACTCAAGAGAGCCTCTATCGAAAGATCCACCAGCAGATTAAGCCTACAGGGCAGTCTGAGGCAGGCCTTAAGGGCGAGGTCATCTTTCTCGACCAGGATTTCTTTTCAGAGAATGAAAATGAGGCCGCAGACCTGCCGAATCAAAATCAGCCTAAGGATCTGATCTATGTTATCTACACCTCAGGCTCAACCGGCCGCCCCAAGGGAGTAATGATCGAGCACCGGGGTGTCAGCAACTATCTTCAGGCTGTCCATCCCATCCAGCAGGCTCAGGCAGGCCAAACTTTACTATCTATCAACAGCGTTTCTTTTGATATGTTTTCTATGGAGATTCTTTTTTCGCTCTGCTTTGGGCTGAGAATCATTTTAGCCAGCGAGCCAGAGATTCAAAATCCAAGGCTTTTAGCCCAGCTGATAGAAAAATACCGCCCTGAGATCATCGTAGCTGTTCCCTCCTTTGCCAGCCGCTTCTTGGATGATAAATTTTGGGCTGATCAAAAGGAGAAAACCAGCCAGAACTTACAGGATGCAGGCCAGCCGCAGATTAAAACCTTTTATTTAGGAGGAGAGCCGGTTACGGTTGAGCTGATAAACAAATTAAAGCAGAGATTTCCAGGGGTTAAAATAATTAATGCATATGGTCCTACAGAGATTACTATGGCCTGCACTGCCAAGGATATTTCAGCCGGTGAGCCGCTGATAGGCCGTCCCCTAGCCAATTATCAAATTTTCATTCTCGATCAATACCAACATCCTCTTCCCGTCGGCACAGCAGGTGAGATCTGCGTCAGCGGTGTAGGTCTAGCTCGGGGCTACCTAAGACAGCCTGAGCTTACCAGCCAGCGCTTTGTGCCTCATCCCTGGGTGAGGGGAGAGAGGATTTACAAAACAGGCGATCGGGGCAGGTGGCTGCCGAGCGGGGAGATAGAGTTTTTGGGAAGATATGATAATCAGGTAAAAATTCACGGCCAGAGGGTAGAGCTTGGAGAAATTGAACACTGCCTTTTGGGGCACGAAAAGATCAAAGAGGCTGTGGTAGCAGTTGAAGATGACGGCAGAGGCCAAAAGCAGTTGTGCGCCTATCTAGTGGCTGAAGATGGGCTTAAGCTGGCTGAGCTCAAGCTTTTTTTAGGTGAGAGACTGCCTCGCCACATGATACCGACGCGCTTTTGCCGGCTTGCCAAGATTCCCCTCACCGCTAGCGGGAAAATCGACCGCCGGGCGCTCGCTCAGACAGCTGAGGCGGTTGAGGCTGAGACTGAATACGAAGCCCCGCAGGGAGGGGATGAGGAGCGGCTGGCGGCTATTTTCGGCGAGGTGCTCGGCTTAGAGCGGGTGGGGGCTAGGGACAGCTTCTTTGATCTTGGGGGTGACTCTTTGAGATTTATGGATCTGGCGGCAAGGATTTATCAGGAGTTCGGCTTTGGCCTGGGGCTGCAGGATTTTTGGGCAAAGCCTACGGTCAGAGATACAGCTAGATGGCTCGCTCAGAAGAAAGAGAGGGAGAAAAAGAATATCAGGCCGCAGGATAATATCAGCCCGCAGGATCAGCTTCAGTCGGGGCAAGACGGCGGCAGGCGACTGAGGGAAGAGGAGATAGACGCTGGGGGCGGCGGCCGCGGTAAGAGCTGTGAAGTTAACAGCCGGTCCTATTTTAACCCGTCCTATTTTGACTTTTTTAAAATGCTCTCTGAGCCTCCAGCCAGACTGATTGAGGAGGGGAAACTGCCGAGGCTGACTTCGGCGGCTTTGGTTTATCTGCCGGATGAACTGCCGGCGGCTGTTAAGGACGATTTGGGAGATGAGCCTCTGCTCTACGGTCTAATTGAGACCGGCGGCTGGGGACAGATTGGGCTGGTAGCTGTTCCTGTGTTTGCTCGGGAGCTTTACAGCCATAAGGAGAGGCTAATTAACTTATGCCTTAAGGCAGTAGAGCTGGCTGGTTACCTCGGGGCTAGAGTAGTCTCCTTAACAGGCTTAATCCCCTCAGCTACCGACTACGGCCGGGCAGTCAGCGGCCGGCTTGGGGAGAGGGGGCTTGAGGTTCTGGTCAGCACAGGGCATGCGGCTACGGTGGCGGCTGTGCTTTTAACGCTGGAGAGACTGCTTCAGACCAGCCAGCGGGACCTTGGACTAGAGCGGCTGGCGGTGGTAGGGTTAGGGTCGATCGGGGCCGGGGTTGTAAGGTCCCTGCCGCTTTTATTTTCTCCTCAGCCTGAGTTGATTATCTTGTGCGATCTGGCGAGCAGGCATGAATTTTTGACCAAACTCAGGCAGGAGCTTAAGGATGAGGGCGGCTTTAAAGGCTCGATTGAAATTGCTCTGGCTGATGGCCCCCACTTGCCCGATAAGGTCTATCAGGAGGCCACGCTGGTTGTCGGAGCTTCCAACATAAGCGGCATCTTAAGGGTAGCTGAACTGAGATCAGGTGCTTTGATAGTTGATGATTCGGCCCCGCACTGCTTTTCTCCGCAGGAGGCTGTCGCTAGGCTGATAGAGAAAAATGATCTTCTGTTTACGGAGGGAGGCGTTTTAGAATCGCCCAGGCCACTGAGACGGCAGGTTTATTTACCAGCAGGGAGCGGGCTGACAGTTCTAACCAGCTTTGAGAGGCACTTTTTTGCCAGCAGTGAGATTACGGGCTGTATTTTGTTAAGCCTTCTTTCAGCCAGCTATCAAGACCTGCCGCCTACCTTGGGTCAGCCGACAGGGCAGGAGTGCTGTCGCTACTACCTAAAGCTTAAGGAGCTGGGATTTAGAGGTGCGGCTGCCCATCTTCAGAATTTCGTTCTGCCTGAAAACTCGATCGAAAGGTTTAGGAGCATCTATAACCAGCAGTTTTTAGCCCTCGGCGGCGGTGGTCGAAGAAAAGCTGGTTAAGGAGCGGCTGGAGGAGAGCTCGGTTAAGGAGAGGCCGAAGAGAGCTTGGTTAAAAGAAAACGCTCTTATATATCAGACACCATAAACCCTACTTGCTACCGGACACATTTTATCTTCCGGTTTTGTATACACAGTGAAAGTGCAGGCATTTCATGTCATTCTCGCGTGGGCCAAATCCAGAGGGTTGCTGCAATTATAAATGGATTATCACTTTCGCGGGCATGACGATAAAAAAGTGTCCGGTAGTGAAATTAGGAGTTATATAAGAAATTAGGAGTTATATAAGGAGAAGGTTCGGAAATCATACAAAAGAGTATAGGAATACCCAAATTTTTTAACACCAAGACAACCCCACTAACACTCCTTATACATAAAATAGTAAATAAATAAAGTAATTTTTAAACGAAAAAGACGCATATTTAACCACAAGAAAGTAGAAATAAAAAGAAAGCAGGAAAAGGAATGGATTGGGTGATTTGAAATGAGTTAATGTGATGAATAAACGAATGAACTAATTTAATTCTTTTGCTTGCTCAATTCTATTAATATTTGCATGATATTATCTAATCTTTGATTTGTTTGATCGAGTCTCTGGTTCATTTGATCGAGTCTTTGATTTGTTTGATCGAGTCTCTGGTTCATTTGATCGAGTCTTTGATTTGTTTGATCGAGTCTTTGATTTAAATATTTAAAATCAGATTCTTGTTTGTCCCTGAGTTCTGTTATTTCTTTTTTTATTTCTTCCGTCCGTTCATCTACAATTTCATAAATCATTTCCAATGATACTTTTTTTATGATTTTTGCAGCTAAATTTCTCATCTTCAAATATACACTTCTAATGTTTTTGTCTTTTTATTTTTGGATGACAGAGATACAAAAGATAGTAGCATACCTCAGCATCACACGTCAAATAATTTTTGTTATTTTTACAACTACTACACTTTTGCAGAAATTTCTTAACGCCTTGAAATCCTTGAAAATTACCTCTAATAGCAAATCCAGCAAAATCAAGGGTTCGGAGAAAAAGTGCGAAAACATAGCAACTACACTTTTGCACTTTTTATAATCATTTCACTACCGGACCACTTTTATCGTCATTCCCGCCAAAGTGGTAATCAAAGTGGTAATCCATGTATGGTTGCAGCAACCCTCTGGATTTCCGCCTATGAGGGAATGACAAGAGCAGAAGCAGCAGCCCCCCACCTTGCATCTTTGAACTCCCGCCTATGCGGGAATGACAAGAGCAGAAGCAGCAGCAAAACCCCTTGCATCTCTGAACTCCCGCCTATGAGGGGATGAGATGAAATTGCCTGCACTCAAGAAGGCATATAAAAAACCGGACGATAAAATATGTCCGCTAGTAAGATAATCATTTGAAATATCAATAATTCTGCAATTAAAGAGTCCCCGGCCACAAGTCAGTGGAGTAGGAATGGGGGTGAATTTTCGAAAGCTTTCAGATGTTCCCCATGTTGAAAAAATAATGTTGAAAATATAAAGGGGAGGAGAGAAAATAAAGAGAGAAGAAAGT
>JAILZY010000071.1 GCA_023512255.1 bacterium
CTATTGTCTTTTACCTCAATACCCTTCCCCTGCAGCTTATCTACTTCTCCTAATTTTAAATATGGGGAACATCTGGAAAGCTTTCCCCTATCTTGACATTCAGCGTTAAAGATGCAATAATTATCTCTTTAAGAAATTTGCAATCGGCTACTACCCCTCATCTCTTTCTCTTTTTGGCCACGGTCCCACTCCCCGGTGAGGAAGAAAGCCGCGGCCTTTGCCTGCCTAAGCAGGGCGGTAACGGTCCCACTCCCCGGTGAGGAAGAAATCGGGCGGTATAGAGTGAGGAGAGTTTATCAGACGAGAGCCGAACAAGTCAATTGTGGCTAACATGAATCTTTCAGCCTATCTATCCAGTAGAATAAGGAGAATCAATATGCCGATGGGTATTATAGGGAAAAAGATTGGAATGACCCAGATCCTGCAGCCAGGCAGCGGGGAGGTTATTCCGGTAACGGTTATTCAGGCTGGTCCCTGTACGGTGGTGCAGAAAAAAGTGAAAGATACCGATCACTACAACGCCCTTCAACTAGGATTTATGGACAAAAAAGAATCCCGGACTATAAAACCACTTCAAGGGCATTTTAAGAAGGCTGGCCTTAGCCCGAAAAGATTTCTCAGAGAAATTCGTTTGGACGATGCGGAAATCAACAGTTATGAAGTTGGTCAGGAAATCAAGGTCGATTTTCTTTTTCAGGCTGGTGATTATGTTGACGTAGTGGGGACTTCAAAGGGCCGGGGCTTTGCCGGGGTCATCAAGCGGCATGGATTCCGCGGGGCTCCTGGATCTCATGGAACCCATGATTACAGCCGACACGGTGGGTCTGTGGGTAGCAATACCTTTCCTGGCCGAGTATTTAAGGGGCTGCGGATGGCTGGCCGTATGGGAGGGGATCGGGTAACCGTCCAGAACTTGAAAGTGGTTGATATTCGTCCAGAACAGAATCTGATTCTGGTAAAGGGGGCAGTACCTGGAGCGAATAACGGGATACTGATCATCAAAAAAGCGATTAAGAAGGTGGCCAATAAAGTTCAATAAAGCTTGATACTTACAATAAAGCTCGATAATACTAAATAGAGCTCTAGATAGGGTAAAAATGCTCGAAAAATTTTTTTCTCCACGCTCAGTAGCTATTGTCGGTGCTTCGCGAGAGCAGGGGAAGGTTGGTCATGAGATTGTCAAGAATCTGCTCCTTGGTGGGTTTGAAGGTCAAATATTTCCGATCAACCCAAAAGCTACCACTATTTTGGGGAAGAAAGTTTATGCTAAGATCACCGATATCCCAGCCGAGGAGGTTGATCTGGCCATTATTGTGATTCCGGCCCAGCAGGTTAAGGATGCGCTTATCCAGTGCGCTCAAAAGGGTATTAAGTCGGCGATCGTTATCTCAGCAGGGTTTAAAGAATCGGGGAAGGATGGGGCTCAACGGGAGAGAGAGCTCCTTCAGACTGCTCAAGAGTATGGAATCAGGATTTTGGGGCCGAATTGTCTAGGGCTCATTAATACCTCGGCCAATCTTAATGCCTCCTTTTCAACCGAGATGCCCCCCAAAGGGAATATTGCTTTTTTTTCTCAATCCGGTGCTCTTGGGACAGCTATTTTGGACTGGGCAGTGGGCCAAAAAATAGGATTTTCCAAATTCATCAGCCTGGGCAATAAGGCTGATCTGGCTGAGAGCAGTATCATGGAGGCTCTGTGCCAGGATCATGATTCCAGGGTCATTTTAGGCTACCTTGAAGGAATAGAGAAGGGCCAGGAATTCCTTCACAAAGCAAGACAGGTAAGCAAAGTCAAGCCGATCATCATTACCAAATCAGGGAGTACCTCGGCTGGCACAAGGGCCGCATCTTCCCACACCGGCAGTCTTACTGGATCAGATGTCGCCTTTGAGGCTGCCTTCAAACAGACCGGGGTGATTCGGGCGAGAACCATCGAGGAGCTGTTCAACTATGCCCTGGCCTTTGCCTATCAGCCCTTGCCTCAGGGGCCGAACCTGGCTATCATTACCAATGCTGGCGGACCAGGTATTCTGGCGGCTGATGCTGCTGAAAAAAATAATCTTAATCTCCTGTTTCTCAGTAAAGAAACCACCGACAAGCTGGCTGCTTTGCTTCCTCCAGCAGCCAGTGTCTATAATCCTGTGGATATTCTGGGAGATGCCAAGGCGGATCGGTATCAGAAAACTCTCGAGGTAGTGCTTGAGGATCCCAAGGTTCATGGTGTGCTGGTGATCCTCACCCCGCAGGCTATGACTGAGATCCCGCAGACTGCCGAGGTTATCGGTGAGATGTCGATGTCCACAGAAAAGCCGATTCTGGCCTCCTTTATGGGAGAGTATGCGGTCAGAGAAGGGATCGAGCGGCTGGCAAAATATAAAATCCCTAACTACAGCTATCCTGAGCATGCCATTGAGTCTTTTCACACTATGTGGAAATACCGCAGATGGCAGGAGCAGCCGCCGCTTACTTATGTATCTCTCGATGCGGATCGGGAGAGGGTTCGTCAGATCATCGAGCAGGTCCGAAAGGAGGGCCACCTTGAAATTGGCGATCTGAAAGCCAGAGAGATTTTAGCTGCTTACCGGTTTGAGGTTCCTTTCTCTCGAGTAGCTGAGGATTCGAGTATGGCGGTGGCTTTGGCCGAAGAGATTGGCTATCCGGTGGTTATGAAAATTGTCTCTCCAGATGTCCTGCACAAATCCGATGTCGGAGGGGTGAAGGTAGGATTAAAAACTCCTGAGGAGGTTCATGCCGCCTTTCATGAAATCATGGCCAAGGTGCGAAAGTTTATGCCTCAGGCCCTGATTCAGGGAGTGTCTATTCAGAAGATGTATGATGGAAAACGAGAGGTCATTTTGGGTATGGCCAGAGATCCCCAATTTGGTCCTCTCATTATGTTTGGGCTTGGGGGGATCTATGTTGAAGTGCTCAAAGATGTCTCTTTTCGAATCGCGCCTATCTGTCGCGAGGAGGCCCAGGCCATGATCACAGAGATCAAATCATATCCTATGCTCAAAGGGGTGCGGGGACAAAAACCTGTTGACATGAACGCTATTGTCGATGCTCTCCTTCGGCTCTCACAACTGGCAGTAGATTTTCCCGAAATTCTCGAGGCGGATATCAATCCGCTGATTATGAAAGAATCTGGTCAGGGAGCTGTGGCTGTAGATGCCCGCTTTACCATTAGCCCAAACTAAACGTATCATGAGGTTAACTTTTTTGCTCTGGAGGAAAGATTAATGATTTCCTTATACATAGGCTCAACATCCGGTTATTCGGGAAAGAGTCTGGTTTGTTTAGGGCTCGGGAATCGGTTTGCCCAAGATGGCTATCGCCTAAGCTATATGAAACCCATCGGCAAACCTACTGCTCAGGTGGGAGAGACGATCACGGATGAGGATGCCATTTTCATCGCTAAAGCGCTCTCACTCAGCGACCCCTTGGAAACCATCTGTCCTATCGTTGTAACCCAAGATATGATCGTTCAGGCATACCAGAATAAGACAGAGGGGCTAGAGGGGAGATTGATCAATGCCCATCAAAAGTTATCCCAACATCGAGATATTATGCTGATTGGTGGGGGAAGCGATCTGTATGAAGGAGCATTCTTGGGGCTGTCCGGTCTGTATATCGTCAAGCGGCTCCTTGATGCCAAAGTGATCCTAATTGACCGGTTTACTAATGAGGTTTGCGTTGATTGCATTCTTGGAATAAAGGAATCTCTGGGAGATCGGCTCTGTGGTGTGATCCTAAATCGGGTCGTTCCAGAAAGAATTGATTATGTTCAGCGCAGAATTATCCCATTTTTAAGCACAAGAGGTATTGATACCTTCGGTATCATCCCCTACGATCAACTGCTGAATGCAGTAACGGTAAAAGAATTGAGCGAGGCCCTAGGTGCCGAAATTATCTGCTGTCATGACCAAGTGGATGAGCTGGTGGAAAACTATGTCATCGGTGCGATGACTGTTGACCGGGCACTTAAGTATTTTCGACAAAAAAAGAACAAAGCAGTTATTACCGGGGGAGATCGGCCGGAAATTCAGCTAGCGGCTCTTGAGACATCTACCAAGTGTATTATTTTGACCGGCAATCTCTATCCCAGCGAACTTATCCTGGTCCAGGCTGAAGAACATCATGTTCCGGTTATGGTAGCCAAGGACGACACTCAGGCTACGGTCGAGAAGGTAGAGCGGATCTTTGGCCGAATTAGGGTCCGTGATCAGCGCAAGGTAGCGAGGGCGCTTGAGTTGATCGATCAGTGTATAGATTTCCCCACCTTGTACAGAAAGATCGGATTAGCTTAAGAGACGAGAAAAAAGAGGCATTAAACCATAATTGCACGAGGGAGAAAACAGATAAGCTATGTCTTTAACCATAGGATGGTTTACCACGGCTGAGGATAAAAAAGCGCACGATCTTTTTACTAGCACTTATAAGGCAATTCAGGAATCGGATATTAAGGCTAATATCGCTTATCTTTTTTGCGATCGCCAGCGAGGGGAAGATGCAACAAGCGATCAATTTTTAGATTCTGTCCAAGATTTGGGACTTAATCTTATCACCTATTCTTCGCAGGAATTTCAAAAAAGCCTCCAATCCCACCCGAACGAAAAAGAAACCAGCCTCCCCCCTGACTGGTTCGATGAATACCACCGGCAGATTATGGAAAAAATTTCCACCTATCCCATAGATATTGCTCTTCTGGTAGGCTATACACCTCGGGTCAGTGTTGAATTCATCAAAAAGTATACAACCATTCAATTTCGATCAGCCCTTCCTGATGGGCCTTCGGGCAATTGGCAGACGGTTATCTGGCAATTGATCGGAACCAGGAGTGCTGAAGCAGGAGCTACGCTGCATCTTTTGACTGAAGAAGACCCTGATCGAGGAATTCCCATTACCTACTGTAATTATTTTATCAAGAAGAAAGAATTCTCTTCCCTATGGCAGGATCTTGACCAAAAGATGCGAACCCAGTCTTTGATTCAGCTTATGACCACCGAAGGCGAAAGCCTGCCTCTATTTACGGCCATCAAAGATGCCGGAGAGGAGGTAGAGAGCCCTCTCATCAACCTCACTCTAAAGGAGCTCAGCTCAGGGGTAATCAGCTTCAAAGACCACCAGGTCTACCGCAATGGCGAGCTTCTGGTGAATGGCTACTGCCTGACCCAGGAGATTGAAAATTTTCTCATCAAACAGGAGGAAGGGGAAGAAGAGAAGTTTTTAGAAGAAGAGAAGTCTTTAAAAGAGGGAGAGGAAGCGCACACATGAGTTGATCCATAAATGCCCGACCATAAGGGTTTATAACTTGACCCTTATTTATTAGCTATCATTAAGAAACATAACCATAATAAGAGCTAAGCCCCTTGGAGGGTTTATGGTTGTTCTGATATAGGGTTTATGGTGTCTGATATATAAGAGCGAACTTGACATAATGGCGTATACTCGTTCAAGAATAGCTAATCAAAAATCATGCCTGGAAAAACCAAAGTTGAAGCACTATAGCAGTGAATAAGTGAAATAATTAGCCTGGTCGGGATGTTATAATTCATTATGGTTGGTCGCTTATCGGGCGGTTTTCCTCATGAATCAAGGGTTGAAAAAAGAACGATCTCACCGGCAGGTCAATCTGGCCTGCCAGGGTTTAATTACAAGAAATAATAATGCCTTTGAGCTTGCCCGCCATTTTATTCCCAAGGGTGATCTTCTGCTTTGGCGACTTGAGAGATATGATCTCTTTCGGGGTGAGGCCTCACTCCTTGAGGGAAGCCAAAAAGGATATCCTTACCAAGAGGTAGGGAAATTTCTCATTTATCTTATTCCCTTCCTCAAGGCCTTTGGAGCCACTGAACAGCGGGTTGCAGAATATTCGACCGTTAGCCTTTCGCTGATGCCAGGAGCTGAAAAGTTTCTGCAGATGCTTCAGGCAGCCTCTATCCCCTGCTTTATCGTCAGCTCTGCCTTTCGGCCATTCATTCGCTCACTGTGCCGGCTGCTCGGCTTTGAAGAGTCGCTGACTTACTCTACCCCACTAGATATAGATGATGTGGCGATCGACATTTCGGAGCAGGAAGTGCTGAAAGATATTGCTGATGAAATTCTTAATATGCCTCTTTTGTCTTGGAGAAATGATTCGGCCGCTCCTCAATGCCGGCAGGTATTCCTGAAGGAGCATATTTCATATTGCCAGAGGCTTGAGAGCATATTAAATGATGAAATCGCCAATATGCAGATTGGAAAACTTCTGAGCCGAGGGCTTGCTTTGGCTGGGAAGGGGAAAGTAGCTGCTATTAAAGACAGCTTGGAAAAAACTGGCAACCCTGCCGAGGGGGTTATATACTTCGGCAGCAGTATCCTGGATGCGGCTGCTCTTTCCTGGGTGAGAGCGGCAGGAGGGCTGGCTGTTTCCTTTAACGGGGATCGGGCAGCTTTGCAATCTGCTGAAGTAGCCGTTATGTCAGGAAATTCGGCCATCTTGGCCATCCTCAGCGATATTTTTTACTATCAGGGAAAAGAAGCTGTCCTTGAGTTGATCAATACCTGGGACCTTCAACATATCCAAATTCAAACCGAAAAACTCAAGATTCATCCATCTCTTATCAGTGAGTTGTTTTCCCACGAGCCTGAGTCTTTTCCCTTGCTCGATCTGATTACCGATGAAAACCTTGAAAGACTCGTTGAGGCAAGCCAATCCTGCCGTCGGATGACCCTTGGGGAAGTATGGGAGTAGGAAAAGCATGGCTGAAATCAGACCTTTTCATGGTATCGTTTATAATCAGGAGCGGATCAAAAATCTCTCCCTGACTATTGCTCCGCCCTATGATGTCATTTCCGATGAAGCCAGAGAGAGGCTCTACCAAAATAGCCCGTATAACATAATCCGACTGATCAAGGGAAAAGCCGAGCCAGGGGATAATGATTTTGAAAATCAGTACACCCGGGCCGCCCGCTTTCTAACATCTTGGCTCGATGAGGGAATACTCCAGCAGGATACAGAGGCTTGCCTATATCTAATGGAGGATGAATACAGCCTGCCGGGAAGCGGACAAAAGCTTATCCGCCAAGGATTCACTGCCCTCATCAAGCTGGAAGAGTATGGATCGGGCAAGATTTTGCCCCATGAGAAAACCCTGTCTCAACCCAAAGAGGATCGCCTGAGGCTCCTTTGCGCCTGCCGAGCCAACCTTAGCCCGATCTTTGCTCTCTATTCTGATCCAGCCTGCATGACCAACGCTTTGTTCAATGAGGCTAAGGCTGAAACCAGGCCCTTCATTGATATCCTCTCCCAAGAGAGGATCGTTCATCGGGTTTGGAGAATAACTTCACCCCGGGTTATTCAGGCGATTATTGAGGAGATGAAACCGAAGGCCGTTCTTTTGGCTGACGGACACCACCGATATGAGACCGCCTTAGCCTATTGCCGGAAAATGCAGGCTAGCTTACAGAATAAACCATTCAGCCATGAATATTCCTATGTGATGATGTACTTTGCCAATATGGATGCCCCTGGTCTGACCATTCTCCCCTATCATCGCCTGCTCAGGCACCTGCCGGCAGAAAAAATCCAAAACTGGAAGGCGATAATCCAGCCCTTCTTCAAGATTGATAGTTTTCCCTTTAATGGCTTGACTACCAGTGAGCCTAGGGCTAGAGAGAGTCTGCTCTTTCACTTATCGGCCAAAGGGAAAGACTTTCGGCCTGCTTTTGGCCTGTATACCGCAGATAAAAACTACTATCTGCTTACCCTAAAGCCTGAGGTTGATCTTGAGCGGGAGATCTCTGGCGATCAGCCCTTGGTTTGCAAGCAACTTCCAGTAACTATTTTAGATCATCTCCTGATCAACCGGATTTTGGGTGCCAACGCTAACCAGATTAAAGAGAAATGTCTTGGATTCTCCCATGATCATCGTCAGGCGATCGACGAAGTTAACAGCCAGCAATATCAGATGGCCATATTTGTCAATTCGACCCCAATTCATTTGGTGAATCAGATTGCTTGCCTGGGCCAGCAGATGCCGCAAAAATCGACCTTCTTCTATCCGAAGCTACCAACAGGCCTGGTTCTGCGAAAGATACTCGAAGATTAAGCGGCTACTTCCTAAAGGCAGCCCTTGGTTGTGCAGCTTAAATTGAATTGAGACCGCCCCCCTCAAGGTCCTGGCCACCAAAGCAGCCCTTATTGCAGGCAGAATTTCCCACGCGCCGCACACCCCAAGGCCCTTGCCGCCAAGGCAGCCCTTGCAAGGCAGCCCTTGGTTGTGCAGCCTAATTGCTGCTTTGTCTGGCCTATCCCATATTAAACTTCAGCAGCCTTCCAAGCTGTCGAAGCTCTTCAATCCGCTCATTGGATAATTTTGAGCTGGAAACATTGCCGCCTCGCAGCAGTTCGGGATAATTTTGCAGTATGGCGGAGAAAAAATTTTGCATTTGCCAAAGATTCATGGACAGTTGAAGCTTTTCAGCTATGGCGAACAGATACCGAATAGTGGCCAGATCATCAGCCGCGGGATCTTTGGCCAGCAGGCGGAACCTGTTTTCAAGTTGCTGGCGGATCAGCAAGCCAACCTCTTGGGTGGAGAGTTTTACCTGCCAGTGTTCGGCCTGTTCCATGATACTTGAAAGCTTGTTGCGACTTGCCTCGTCTGCCGGAGTAGCCAGATTTTTTAATTGGTTGATAAACTCATCATAGAGGAAGTATTCCGCGGCGACTAAAAATCCCTTAGGGATGGGGACCTCAACCTCCCGCAGGTAGTCCATCATCCGGTAGTGCTCAAGGTAGAGGCTGCGGTAGGTATCAGTAAAGTGTTTGAGAATGTGTTTGCTGATCAGCGAAGTAATCTTAATGCGCTCCTCCAGGAATAGCTCTCCGAGGCTTAAATAATTGGAGCCGAAGTTTTCAGTAATGATCCGATTGACCCCCTCGATGTCCGAGCGGGCAAAGTACGCCAGCAGATTTTGCTTAAACTCCTCACTGGGGATATTTTCTTTGGCGGCATCAGTGATGAGAAGATAAGAGCGAAGATCAAGACCAGCAGGATGAAAAACAACAAAGGCAGCATGGTGAGTTTCCCAGGTAATCTGGCTTGATGCGATCACCTTGCCGATAGCTAAGTGACTTGAATTTGCCTCCCTTTTCTCAAAGTCCTCTTTTATCAGTCGATAGGTATAGATATCCTGCTGCTGTCCCCAATCCTCATAGAGAGAGCTAATTGCATAGTGGGTCAGAACCCTTCGGAAGTCAACCTGTGAGGGGAGAACCTGTTTTCGAAAAATATCGGCTCCTGTTCCCATCTCACAAATGTTGCTTTTGGCCTCAGCCAGCTTATCAAGCAATGCCTTCTCAATCTCTGGGGCTCCACCCACTTCGCGGGCCAGCTGGATGGCACGGGCTGCATACTTGAGAATCTGTACAGTCTCAATTCCTGAAATATCATCGAAAAACCAGCCGCAGCTGGTAAACATAAGAAGGCCGCAGCGCTGCATCTCAAGGAGCTTTAGGACCTGTACCTTTTCGTCTGCCTCTAGGGGGCGCCGCTGGTGTCGGGCTAGAAACTGTTCGACATTTTCCCGTGCCCGATTTAGAATGACCTCAATATAGGCATCTCTGGCTGCCCAGGGATCGGCCAGGTATCGTCCACCCTCCCGTTCGAATAGCTCATCCAGCGATGATTTTAGCCGGTCCAGCCCCTCGCGCAGAGGCTGTCGCCAGTGCTGGTTCCAGCCATAATATCTCCCCGAGTTACAGCCGCAATTAGCGCGCCAGCGCTGAATCCCATGAGCGCAACTCCAGGAGGTATTTTCAAAAATTTCGACTTGAAACTTAGGGGGATACTTTTCCAGATATTCACCATAGTTAGTAAGCTTGGCAATGTTATTTCTCTCGATGTAATCGAGAGCATAGGTCAAGGCCATCTCGCCAAATTTGAAGTGATGGCCGTAAGATTCTCCATCGGTAGCTAAATTGAGAATCTGCGGCCAGACTCGGCCATCATTGAACCCTTTCATGATCCTCTGGACAAAATAGTCTCCGCTTTCAAGCACTCGATCGAAAGCTATCGAGAACGAAATTGGGGCATCGTAAAAGAAGATGACGATCGAGTAACCATCCCTGAGAAAGCACTTGTAGGCAAGGGTTGGATCAATATTCCCCTGGCCGGTGTCCATCCACTCTTCGGCTCCGATTTTACGGATTCTCCGGGCCTGGTGAGGAGCCAGAATAGTAAATTTAATTCCCTGCTCGCTTAAGGTTTGGAGCACCTCCATATTGACTGCTGTTTCAGGCAGCCACATTCCTTCTGGCTTTCGCTGGAAATGGTACTCAAAATCCTTGATCGCCCAGATTACTTGGGTCTTTTGATCCCTTTTTGAGGCCAGGGGCATAATGATATGATTATACCCTTGGGCAATAGCATTGCCATGTCCTGACCGCTCCTTCTGGCTGAGGCGATCAGCCTCGATGATTCGGCTGTAAGTTTCGGCACTATATTTTTTTAGCCAGGAAAGCAGAGAGGGACCAAAATTAAAACTTAATTTCTGGTAGTTATTGATAATCTTAAGAATCTGATTCTTGCTATCAATTATTCGGGAGGCGGAATTTGGTGCGTAGCACTCAGCGGCAATTTTCTCATTCCAATCATGATAGGGAGCGGCCGTAGGTTGGATTTCAATTTCCTCAAGCCATGGGTTCTCCCTGGGGGGCTGGTAAAAATGCCCATGAATACAAAGATATTTTTCCACGTTATATCACACAATAAGTATTTATGAATTATGAATCGAAGATTTATTCTAAGATTTTCTCTTCGTCTACGCGAGTCTGATTTTTCCTCCAGACACTTTTTTGGTATTTTGAAATATTATTTTTTTAAGTAATAACACCTTTTGTTCACTCTGTCAACGGAGAGCATTCGAGAAAAATATTCAAAAGGCAAAAACAAAGATAATTTGCACTCATTTTACATAAATTATCTGTATAAATCAAGACATTTCGGGAACAAATTTAGAATAAATCCAAGATTATATCTACTCAACCTGCTTAAAAACCATCGCTCTTAATATATCAGACACCATAAACCCTATATCAGAACAACCATAAACCCTCGAAGGGGCTTAGCTCTTATTATGGTTATGTCTCTCAATGGTAGCTAATAAATAAAAGCGAAAACCATAGCCTGGGCAATTTCTGCGGCTTTTTGTTTGCCGAAAAGAATTTCAACCAATTTCAAAGCAAACTCAATGGCAGTGCCCGGCCCGCGGCTGGTTACACACGTGCCATCCACGACTACTCTTGACTCTGCTGCCGTGCTATCTTTCAGCTGCTGAACAAAATTCGGATGGCAGGTTGCCCGGCGATGCTCCAGTAAACCGTGAGACTGCAAAACAACTACTGGAGCAGCGCATATGGCTGCATACAGCCCGTCTTGCTCCACCTGGCGTTTCAAAATTGCAGCTAATTCTCTTGAATCCCGAAGATGTTCCGCCCCAGGCATCCCGCCCGGTAGGGCGATCAGATCATAGGTTTCATCCAGGCAGCTTTTGATACTCTTATCCGCCACTAACTTCACTCCCCGTGAGGCAGTAACTTGCAGCCGCTCATGAACCGAGGCTACAGTTACTAGGGCTCCTGCCCGTCTTAAAATATCGATGATGCTTACAGCCTCTAGTTCTTCAGTATCATCGGCGATTGGCACCAATACTTTTTTGGTCATAGTCATTCCTCTCCTTAGTTTCAGTTAGTGCTTTTAATTTTTCATTTCGGTCGTTTTTTAAATTTCACTTATATTTTAATGAAGATTAACTGCTGCTGCAACAGAAAATATGGCTGCTGATTAGACGTAATATTTCTGCCAAACTATCGTCTAGCAAAAAGATCTGCAAGGATATGCCGATTATAGCAACTATAAGGTCGATTTTCTCTAAAATTTTCATGAGGTGAGAAAAACAAGTGAAAAAGATAAGCATGGAAAATAGGTTGTACTCCGTTTTGGAAGCGCTGGACATTCGGCCTAAGAACCCTGCCGGAGAGCAATCTGTCCCTGATAGAGTTGACCACTGTAAGGCCGCCAAGTCAAAGAAGTGCGATCACCAGTGTGTTGACTGTTTTTTACTCTTCTGTCAGGAGCCTGCTTAAGATGGCTACACATAAATCACCTACTGGGAGATGAGGTAGTAAAGATAAGGTGACTTGAAGGTATATGAGCATCCGAATTATTGCTTTTGGCGATCTTCACGACTATGTCGCCAATATCGGTAAAATTGAGGGGATCGCTGATGCCTCCCTGCTCATTATTACCGGAGATCTGACCAACCGTGGCGGAGCCGACCGGGCCGGGAGGGTTATCGAGCAGGTAAGGCACTATAACCCCAGAGTCTATGCCCAGGCAGGCAATATGGACCAGAGGGAGGTTGAAGACTACCTCATCGAGCAGGGAATAAACCTTCATGGACAGGGATATATGGTTGCGGAATCTGTCGGCATATTCGGTGTGGGAGGATCAAACCCCACACCCTTTAATACCCCGAATGAATTTGACGAAAATGAGATAGCATCTTTCATTCTCCAGGGGTATGGTCGCATTGAAGATGCTCCCTTGAAAATCCTCATCTCCCATGCGCCTCCGCGAGGCACGAGGGTTGACAGGACCTTGAGCGGCCAGCATGTGGGGAGCAGGGCAGTCAGGGAATTCATCGAAACATATCAGCCGGATATATGCCTCACCGGGCATATCCATGAGGCTAGAGGAGAAGACCTCATCGGGCGGACCAAGATCTTCAATCCTGGAATGCTGAAAAATGGCGGATATGTAGAGGTGCATCAGGAAGGATTATCTTTGATCGGGAGTTTAAAACAGATAGCGGGAGGATAAGCTTGCGGCCTTGAGCTTGCGCAATCACTTCCTTTGAGCTTGTAATCCCTTTCGGCAAGATCCCTTGACGATGAAAAAATCAAAAAGGCCCGCTAAGATGTTCACTCTTAGCGGGCCTTTTTTCAGGTGAAAGGGACTTCAGCTAAAGAATTTTATTTAATTATTTCATAGAAGAACTAATATTTCAGAACGCTAGCCACGCTAAATTTTTAAGATTAAATACTCAGAGCGCTGGCCACGCTTGCCAATCCAGTACTGGCCAGGCTTCCGGTACCAAGGCCAGCTAGTCCACCCAAACCACCAAGGCCGCCCATAAGTCCCAAGCCGCCTAGACCACCTCCACCAAGCGCTCCCAAACTTCCCAAACCGAGCATTCCGCCATAGAGCCCGCCTAAGCCGCCACCCAAGCCGCCCAAGCCACCATAGAGTCCGAGTCCAGCACCGCCGAGAGCCCCTAAGCCACCAAGACCGCCGTAGAGCCCAATTCCCCCCAAGCCACCGTACATACTTCCAAGACCGCCATAGAGACCGCCCAAGCCGCCGTAGAGCCCGGCGCCGAGAGCTCCCAAGCCACCCCCCAGACCGCCATAGAGCCCACCACTGTATAGACCGCTATAGAGCCCGCCTCCATACCCACCTAGTCCACCGCCATAGTACATGCTGCCCAAGCCGCCGTAGCTCCCATAGCCGCCGTAGCCACCATAGCCTCCCAAGCCGCCGTAGAGGCCGCCTATGCCGGTGTATGCCCGGTAATAACCAGCGTATGTAGATGGATATGATATATATCCAGGACCTCCGTATGTTGAGTAGCCCGGATACGATCCGTAAGAGGTCAATTGTGCCTGCGACAGGTGAGCGAAAATAAAAAGCCCGAAAAAAACCACCAATGAAACTACTGCCCATTTAACTTCATTCTTGAAACTCATACTCTCTAACCTTTCATCTCTCTGCTCTTCAAGTTTTTTCTGAGGAGATTAAGTATTTTAACTTATAATAACTTTTATACTAATTAATAGTAATTATTATCAATTTATTCATTAATTTATTCATTACCTGAATAAACCGATACCCTGACTTGCCGTGTTTTTCTTCTCTCTCTGTTTAACTCTATTTATTAACTAATATTAACTAAATATTCATTCCGCCCCCCTTATTCCTCCTTAATAAAACCTGAAACTATTGTGCCTCGATGGTCTCAATAATCTGATCTAGCACTTGAAACATCTGACTATTTTTCCTGACGCATTCATAGGCACCAAGTTCCTTGGCCATGGAAATGTTGTTTTGGTCAAGATAAGAAGAAACCATAATTATCTTCATCTCAGATGAGATCTGCCTGGCGATCTTTAGAAGATCAAGTCCCTCGATATCATTGAGGTGAAGATCAAGTAACATAAGATCGAATTGGCCGGTGTTTATTTTTTCCTGAAATTCTTGATAACATGTGCTTATTTCAACCTCATAACCCTTATTGAGGAGATGATACCTCAGAGCATTACAGAGAATAAGCTCATCATCAACAATTAAAATTCTATTAATCATGATACCCTACGCCCAAATAGCTTCAAGAAGTGTGCGGTCAAATTTGCTGGCAGAGCGAAGATTTGACGTGTTCTTGTTTCGTGTTGTTGTTTACTGAAAGATGCATTTATCAGGCCAAGATCAGAATTTTTTAAAATTTCCATGAACTATATTTTTGCATTTTTTTGTAACTATTTGAAATATCAAACTTTATACTAACCATTTTTCATCATCCTGAGCGAAAACGCTAAATTCACTAATATTAAGTATTAAGTGGTCCTGATTCTTGCGTTTTCGCAGGAATGACGTAAAATGCAAGGGTATAGCTAGGATATATAACAATAATAGTAAGGGGAAAATTGGCAGGGTATATCCTGCAAGCAGGAGAGACAAGGTCCCAAGGTGGGATGGTTGGCTGTCCCTTGGCATCCCAAAATGATATGCCCGGCAGTGGTTCAGTTTAATTTAAAAATACCTTGAGATGAGGTTACAGTCAGTTGAAAATCAAAACTTAAGGTCTATTTTATAATTAGTTGATTTTATTTGAGTTTTAATTAAACTGAACTAGTGCCGTATGCCCGGCAGTGTGGAAGAGAAATCTACGGGAGGTCGGTGGAGGGAAATCTACGATAGGTCGCCCTCAAGGCTGGCCAGCTTTCGAAAGAGGGTAGAGCGACCGATCCCAAGCAGTTTGGCGGCCTGTTCCTTATTACCACCAGCTTGCTTTAGGGCCTTGAGAATATGAGCTTTCTCCATTTCAGCCAAGGTCAGAAACTTCTCTGGCTGCTGCGTTGGCTGATCAGCTTCGGCAGGCTGAAGATAAGCTGAGGTGTCGTCAGTTAGTATCGGTTCAGCAAAAAACATCTCCCCCTTAGGAAAGTGGAGAGAGCTTGGAGTGATCAGCTCACTATCTTCGATAATCATAGCTCGCTCGATGATATTTTTTAACTCTCTGATATTTCCGGGATAGGTATAATTAACCAAAAGCTGAGCCGCCTGCTGATTGAACCCTTGAATATTTAGGTGAAGTTTTTGATTAAACCTTTGGATAAAAAAATTGGCCAAGGGCATAATGTCTTCTTTGCGCTCTCGGAGTGGCGGGATGGTGATGGGAAACACATTTAGCCGGTAGAAGAGATCCTCCCTGAATTCACCCCGGCTGACCTTTTTAGCCAAGTCTCGGTTTGTGGCCGCGATTATTCGGATATCCACTTGGCGGTCAATTGTACTTCCAATTCTTCGGAAGGTTCGCTGTTCAAGGAAACGAAGCAGCTTAGCCTGCACGGAAAGATTCAGAGTAGCGATTTCATCCAGAAACAAGGTTCCGCCATCAGCTAGCTCAAGCAAACCCTGTTTTGCGCTCTTGGCATCGGTGAAGGCTCCCTTTTCGAATCCAAAGAGCTCACTCTCAACCAGGGAATCGGGCAGAGATGAACAGCTAATATCAATAAAGGCTTTTTCTGGATTAGGGCTGAGGTTGTGGATTGTCCTGGCTACTACCTCCTTTCCCGTGCCGCTTTCTCCGATAATGAGTACCGTGCTGTGCTCTTTTTGGGCTATCTTTTCAATTAATTGATAAACCAGCCTCATCGGCGAGCTTTCCGTAACCAGGCAATATTGATTTATTCTCTCCTGGGTCTGCCTCTTTAAGAGAGCATTCTCTTTGGCCAGGCTAGCGGTTTTGAGGGCTTTTTTAGCCACCAGTTGCACCGCTTCTTCCATATCTGAGGATTTAATCAGATAATCATCAGCTCCATGCTTCATGGCCCAAATCGCATCGTGGATATCCTGCGAGGCAGTTAGAATGACTACCTGAAGATCGGGATAATCAGCCTTGATCCCTTCCAGGGTTTGAAAACCATCGAGTCCAGGCATTGAAAGATCGAGCAATACCAGGTCAAACTCTTCCCTCTTGAGTACCCGCATAGCATCTTCCCCGCTGTGGACAACAAATCCTAGGAAACCCTCAGATTCAAGGCATCGACTTAAACTCCTAGCCATTAAATGATCATCATCAACAATGAGAACCCTATAGGCCATGATTTTATCCTACTGGATTTATAATATAATTATTTATTTAATATATATAATTATTTACTTATATAATTATCTACTAAATAGTTCTTTCGCTAAGTAAATATACTTTAATGATAACCTCATCGAGGCCAAAACCTTAAGATTGGCCTTTAGTTAATGTTACATACTTAGCGAACAGACCACTAAATAGCAGATGATTCAGTGCACTAATAATTCATGAGCAGGCAGGGATGGTTATCCTGACGGTAGTCCCTTTCCCTTCTTGGCTCTGGATGCTGATCGAGCCATGGTGAAGCTCTATTATCTTGAAGGCAATCGATAGTCCAAGGCCTGTCCCCTGGGATGACTTTGAAAAAAACGGATCAAATACGTATGGCAGATCTTCCTCTTTAATGCCAACGCCATTGTCCTGAATGATTACCTGCACCCTCTGGCCCTGTCTAGCAGCAGGCTCACCAGCAGGCAGGAGAGCAGTTTGGACAGTAATTTCACCTCCCCCTGGCATGGCAGCTATGGAATTGAGAAGGATATTAAAGAAAACCTGCTGCATTTTCGCCGAATCGATCATGACCTTCGGAGCTTTTGGGTCGTAGATTTTCCTGATCTTGATCCTCCCTGAGCTCAATTTTTTGCTTAGCAGGCTCAAGGTATTGTCGAGCGGCTGATGGATATGAGCCTTCTTTATGACAAATGGGCTTGGTTTAGCAAAATTCATGAGGCTTTCAAGCAGACCTTCTAGCCGATGGACCTCATGCAATATGCTCTCAAGATCTTGGTAGAGCGCATCTTTTTGATTCAAGCGCTCCATAACCGATACCGTCATCAGACCAATACCAGCCAGGGGATTTTTAATTTCATGGACGATAGAGGAGGCTAGCTCGCCCATAATTTTCAATCTCCCCTGATGCTGGATTTCCTGTTGCATTTTCAACTCCCCGGTGATAACCCGACCGATCTCAAATACTCCCTGAAGCGCTCCATGGTCATCATAGATGGGATGTCGGGTGATTAAGACCTCATCATTTCCAAGAGAGATAACCAATTTCTCAGCCGGATCGTTTCCGACCCAGCTGTGGAGCAGAGGACAATCTTCACACGGCTCATGCCGATTCCGTACAATCGCATAGCACTTGTTTCCAATACACTCATCAGCAGATTTATTCAATAATTTCTCATAAGCCTTATTGACCATCAAAATAGTGTAATCAGTATCGATCAGAGATACAATATCGACCACTCCGTAGAAGATACCTTTAAATTTATCCTTGTAATCCATACCCTCTAAACCCACCCAATCCATATCCTCTAAACCCACACACCCCGCACCGAGCGAGCCTTGTTGCTCTTTGCCGAGCCCCTTATTTATTGCTCTCCGAGAAGAGCCTTAAAAAGCTTGAATTACCTTTTCAGCCCCTTTCGATATTCACCTCTATAATATAAAAGTTATATTTTTACAAATTAGATGTCAAGGATGCAGATGTTCCCCATGTTTAAATTAGGAGGAGGAGATAAGCCGCAGGGGAAGGGTATTGAGGTAAAAGATAATAGTAT
>JAILZY010000072.1 GCA_023512255.1 bacterium
ACTATTGTCTTTTACCTCAATACCCTTCCCCTGCAGCTTATCTACTTCTCCTAATTTTAAATATGGGGAACATCTGGTAAGATTACAAGAACAATCCAAAGATACGCATAAAGAGTTGATTATTTCAGCAGGAATCATCAGTGCGGCTACCCTGTGCAGCCGCATTCTTGGCTTCCTGAGAGATATGATTATGGCTAATATGTTCGGAGCACATATGGCCACCGATGCCTTTTTGGTCGCCTTCCGCTTCCCTGACCTTCTCCGCCGTCTTATGGGTGAAGGGGCCTTAAGCTCTTCCTTTATTCCAGTTTTTACCGAATACCTTCACCAAAAAGGAAAGCAGGATTCCTGGAAACTGGCCAATAATGTAATCAGCCTGACCTTGATTGCTACGGCAATCATGATAGCCCTCTTGCTCTTGTTTACCCCTTGGATCATCATGATTTGTGCTCCAGGATACCGCCACTCACCAGAAAAATTCTCTCTGACCATTCTCTTAGCCAGGATTCTTTTTACCTACGTTTTTTTTATCGGCCTTGGCTCTCTTGCTATGGGTATTCTAAATTCTCTCAACCATTTTCTGCTACCAGCCCTGTCTCCGGCGATTTTCAATATAGCCATAATCAGCAGCGCCTATCTCATTGCCCCCAGCCTAAAGGAGCCTATTGTCAGCCTGGCTATTGGTGTGCTGCTCGGGGGAGCAATTCAGCTCCTCTTTGAACTTCCGCTCCTCATCCGCAAAGGGATGAGATTTAGATTTTCTATAGATCTGCACCATGAAGGATTGAGGCGAATTGGGATCCTGATACTTCCCTCAATTGTCGGCTTAGCCGTAGCGGAGATAAACAGCATGATCGATACGCTCTGCGCCACTTTCTTGCCAGAGGGAAGTGTATCGTATCTTTACTACAGCAATCAACTTATTCTATTCCCACTTGGATTGTTTGGCATAGCTATTGGCACTGCTATCTTGCCTACTCTATCCGGACAAGCTGCTCGCGGGCAGGTTGAGGCCGTAAAGGAAACCTTCTCCCTTGGGCTACGCCTGGTAATGTTCATTACTCTTCCGGCCACTTTTGGCCTAATAATCTGCCGCCAGATGATTGTCAGTGTACTGTTTCAACGGGGAGCTTTTACCGCTGAGGCCGCCCAGGCCACAGCCAGAGCTCTTCTGCTGTATGCAGTCGGCCTGTTTGCCTACGCAGGTGTAAAGGTTGTTGTTCCGGTATTTTACTCTTTCCAGGATACGAAAGCACCGGTCAAGGCCGCGATTATCAGTATGATCTTCAATATTATCTTAAATATCACCCTGATGCGGCCACTCAAGCATGGAGGATTGGCTCTGGCTACTTCCCTGGCTTCAATTATGCACCTTTTGAGCCTCTTTTACTACCTCAGAAGAAAAATGGGCCCCCTGGGTGGCCGAAAAATACTTTACTCATGCCTGAGGAGCGCACTAGCCAGTATCCTCACCGGAGCAGGAATCTGGATAATGGTCTGGCAAAGCAACTTCTTCGCCTTATCCCGTACGTATTGCTTTGTGGCCTTAATGATTACCATCTTGACCGCTATTTTGTTGTATGCTGCTATTTCATACCTTATGGGAAGCCCTGAGCTGTCCTTTCTGATAGATACCTTCAAACCAAGAAGTTAATTTATCTTAAGAAGATAGATGATAAGGTTTTATGTTTTTCGGCAAATATGGTATATAAATATACTAATCAGATTCTATAGATCTTATGCCAGAGGGAATGCTTGATTGCATTTTAAAATCAATCAGTTAACTTTCACAAAATGTGTGAGTTAACATTCTGGAATATAAAGCTTTTTCAGGTGTTCGCTCTGAATTCAGGCTAATCTTATAGGACCCTCTCTAAAGATTTTGCCACCCTATTTCACTCAAGCTAATTATAGTGCTTCAACTTTGGTTTTCCCAGGCACGATTTTTGATTAGCTATTTTGGCAAAAATTTATAGTTTATTTCGATATTGTGTTCAGCTTACCATAAAAATATGTTTATTGACGTGGTTATCAATATTCATGCCAATCAAAACCTAACTTGAACGAGTATAGCGAGTATAGCAAATTACTCCCCATCTTACCCTAATCATCTACCTACACTCATCACTCATCCACCTACACTCATCCACCTACACTTTTGCAAAAATTTCTTAACGCCTTGAAAAATCCTTGAAAGTTGCCTCTAATAGCAAATCCAATAGAATCAGGGTTTGGAGAAAAAGTGCCAAAGCTTAATCATCAACCAAAGTGCAAAAATGATACTGGAACAGTAACATCGAAACAGGTAAAAAACCCTCCCTCTCCAGATAAAAAGGGAAAGAAATTCTCCCCTCGCGCATAAAAGCATGTGCCAACCTGCCTTTAAACTTCCTTATACAGAAGAATTATTTTAGATCGCAAAGGTTAAATTTTCTATTCAGTAATTGAATTTTTATAGTGCATAAAATATGATAATGTGATATTATTAGTAAGACATCCTTAAATCTGTAGCAAAAATCTGTAGCAAAAATGGAGGGAACTATGCAAAAAAAGAGACTCAATTTCACTATCCCTAAAGATAGTTATGAGGCACTAAAAGAATTAAGTACCAAAAGCGGATTGACAGTCAGTGAGATTATGCGAGAGGCTATTCGAATCTATAAATGGGCAAAATTAGAATCAGGAAAGGGAAACGTTATTGTCTCCAAAGCTGATGATGGTAAGGGGGTAGAAACAAGGGTTATCCTCTAGCCCCGAGGGCTAATCTGCCGCAGTTATACAATTATTGAGCTCCAGACTGACTACCTTGGAAATGCCTGGCCGCTCGATCGTTACCCCGTAAATGGCATCGGCCATTTGTATTGTTTTTTTATTATGGGTAATGATCAAAAACTGGGTCCTCTGTTTGAATTCATTAATGATACTGAGAAAACGATCAATATTGGCATCATCCAGTGGAGCATCGATCTCATCTAATAAGCAAAATGGACTTGGCTTGAGCAAATAAATGGCTAAAATCAGAGCAATTGCAGTCAAGGCCTTCTCGCCCCCTGACAGAAGAGAAAGATACTGTGGTTTTTTCCCAGGCGGCTGAGCCACTACCTCGACTCCTGTCTCGAGAAGGTCATTAGGTTCCTCAAGCAAAAGTTCTGCATGTCCGCCTTCAAATAGCCGCTTGAAGGCGGCTTGAAAATTAAGATTAATATTTTCAAATGCCTGCTTGAACCGTTCACTGGAATCCTGGTTGATCCTATTGATAAGAGAATTGAGCGCCTCAAGTGAGGAGCGCATATCATTCTCCTGTTGATTGAGAAATTCATAACGCTGAACTAGTTGTTGATATTCTTCAATGGCCATCAGGTTAACCGCACCAAGAGATGAGATCATGCTCCTGGTCTTCTGGAGTTGTTCCTGAAGCTCTCGAATCTCCTCTTCACTCAAAAGAGCGCCATCATCGGCAGAGAGAGGAATAGGGTCTTCAGACAAGTGGCTGCCTTCAACTATATGGCTCATTCGGACCTCGATTTCAGCTAGGTGGAGTTCGATCTTTTTGATCTCCATGAGAATTTGGTTTTTTGACTGAGAGGTTTTTTTCAGCTTTTTTTCCAGTTCTCTGAGCGATTCGGCTTTTTCACTCCGGGCAGTCTCAAGCCTTTGAAAATCAAGGCTGGCTGTCTCTCTCTCCTGCACAAGCTGAGGAAGTTGGCTGTGGAGTTTGTGGATAGTTTGATGGCTCGTTTGCCAATCAAGGGCGATTTTTTCCAGCCTACTCTGCAGCTGGTCGATTCTTTTGCTATTCTGAACTCGAAGCTCCTGCTGATGTCTGAGGGCTGCTCGCTGGGCAGCTAGGTGTTCCTTCAGTGAAGTGAGGGCAATTTTGGCCTCTGTTATCTGCTCTTGCAGCTCTTTCTCCTGCTGCCGTAAGGTATCAAGCTCATGGGCTAGGGTTTTGATTTCCTGTTCTGCTGTGGCCTTATCTTCCCGCAGTTTATCGAGCTTGGCCTCATGGGTCTTCAACTCCGCAAGCATCTGTCTTTCATCGAGTAAGGCGCGCTCTTTCTTATACCCGATCTCTTTCACCCGCTGCTGCTCCTGCTCAAGCTCTCTCTCAAGATGGAAGAGGTCTTTTTGCAGCCCGCTTAGGGCAATTTCAAGCTTATGACGCCTCTGGCCCAGCCCTTCTTTTTCCATCCGCAGCTCTTCCATCTCTCTAACCTTTTGATTTCGGGCCGCCTCCTCTTGTTCGATGTTTGACTGAAGGATCGGAACCGAAATCCGCAGCTCTTCCATCTCTCGCTTTCTGGCCAGAAGGCTTGGCGAGCTTTTCTGAGCCTCTCCCCCTGAGATGATTCCCCAAGACGATAGAATTTGTCCCCCTAGGGTGACGATTTGGTAGTCTCCGGCAAGTTTGGCCAAAAGCTCCTTGGCTGCTGACAGGTCATCGACTATAATTGTGCGACCTAAAAGGCAGGATATGACCTTCTCATACTGTTTATCATACTGAATCAGTTTGATGGCCAGACCTCTTACTCCCTGTATATTCAAGGATCGAACGGCTTGCTCAAGATCAGCAGCCGGCTCTGGCCTGCTCTGCTGCTGCCAGCCCAAGTCATGAGCAGAGCAAGTTGCTATCTTGGCCTCAAGGGCAATGAATGTTCCCCGGCCAATCTTGTGCTCCGTAAGATACTGCAGCAGCCTAAGCCCATCCTCGAAGCTTTTGACCACCATAGACTGAAGGTCATGCTCCAGCACAGACTCAATGGCCCTTTCATAGGTCGCGGGTACGCTCATAAGCTCGGCTACTACCCCTAAAAGCCCTCGGGTCTGCGGTTGATCGGTTTTTTTGGCCAACAGCAGATGTCTGACACTCTCCTGATAGCCTTCTTTGCGCTCGAAGATCTCCTCCAGCGACTTAAGAAGTGAGCTTGCGGCTTGAAATTTTCTGTCTAAGGCTCGGATCCTAAGCTCGGTCTCCTTTAACTCCTCAGAAGCTTTTCTCATCCGCTCCGAAACTTCTTCCTCCTGCTGCCTAAGCTCTTCTAGCTGCCCTTTTTGCTGCTCTATTTGTTGCTGAAGCTCTCTCTTTCGATTATCCTTTCGCCTAAGCTCATCCTCAAGCCGCGCTAGAGTTTTCTCAAGTCCCTCCTGCTTTCCCCGCAGCTCTTTTTGCTTCCCTTTAAGGTTAGTACAAAAATTCTCAAGCCGGGCCTCCTGATTGCTCAATCCAAAGATATCCTTGCGCCTCATCTCATAGAGCTGGCTTTTTTTTTGGATATTCTGGCCAAGGAGCAGATAGTCTTTCTCTAGCTCTTTTAACCTCTCGCCTCTCTCTGCCAGGGACTGCTCTTTTTCCTCAAGCTCTGCCTCAAGAGCGCGGCTTTCGGCTTCAATCTTTGATTGTGAGGCGTGCAATTCTTCTTGTTCCAGACCGATGGCTGTCCGCTCCTCCTCAAGCCGCTTTAACTCTCGCTCGCATGCCTGCTGCTGTTGGATATGAGAATTTATCTGGCTCTCCAGTTCATAAATTGCTTTTTGAATGGTTGAAATCTCCTGGTTATATTCCAGAAGATCGGTTTTTAGCTTTTCAATTTCAGCCTCATCTTGAGCCAGTTGTGCCTGAGTAGCCATCTCCTTGTCTTTCCATTGCCTAAGTTCAGCATTGAGCTTAGTTTTTTCCCTCTCCAGGATAAGATACTGCCCGCGGGCAATCTTTAGGGAAAGCTCATCCTCCTGCCGGCGATATTCCTTATAGGCAATAGCCATCTTGGCCTGCTCGGCCAAGGTATCTTTTTGTTTTTCCACCTCATGCAGGATATCCCGTATCCTTTCTAAATTCTGTTCCGTAGCCTCCATCTTCTTCAAAGCCTCCTCCCGCTTTGATTTGTACTTCAGAATTCCGGCTGCGGATTCAATCAGAGAGCGGCGCTCTTTTGGCTTGGCCATGATGATAAAGTCGATTTTTCCCTGCTCAACAATGGAGTAGGCACCTTTGCCAAGACCAGTATCCAGAAAAAGATCAACGATATCCTTGAGACGGCATGGCGTTTTGTTAATCAGGTATTCGTTTTCCCCCGACCGAAAGATTCTGCGGGTAATCACTACCTCCTGGAAGGCTATGGGGAGGGAGCCCAGGTTAGTCAACTTCAGGGAGACTTCGGCCATTCCCTTGGCTGGCTGGCAAGCACTACCATTGAAGATCACATCCTCCATCTGGCCTCCCCGCAAGGCTCTGGCACTTTGCTCGCCCAGAACCCAGCGGATGGCATCAGTGATATTGCTTTTCCCACATCCATTGGGGCCGACAATGGCGGTAATTCCTGGTTTAAAAACCAGCTCAACTTTATCGGCGAATGATTTAAAGCCTTGAATTTTAAGAGATTCTAAACGCACGGGATAAACTTAACACGGGATAAACTTAAGCAGACAACTGACTTAGGGCCTCTTCTATTCTGTCAAGCCCGCGGCGGATATTTTCCATACTACAGGCATAGGAGAGCCGAATGTGCTGATCAGAGCCGAAGGCAGAGCCTGGAACAACGGCCACGAAGGCTTTTTCCAGCAGGTAATTAGACAGATCAAGAGATGATTTGATGGTAACCTCTCCGGCTCTCTTCCCTAGGTAAGCTGAGATGTTAGGAAAGGCATAGAACGCTCCCCCAGGATTTAGACAAAAGAGGCCAGGGATCTTGTTCAGGCGGCCTACCATGTAATCTTTTCTTTGAGCAAATTCAGCCACCATCTTTCTAACAAATGTTTGATCTCCCACTAGGGCTTCGACAGCTGCTTTCTGGGAGATAGAGGTAGGATTTGAGGTCGTCTGGCTCTGAATCTTAGACATAGCCTTGATCAGGTCTTTGGGACCAGCAGCATAGCCGATCCTCCATCCAGTCATGGAATAGGGCTTAGATACGGCATTGACTACCACGGTCAGGGCTTTGATTTCAGCTCCCAGCGAGGCAATGCTGACAAAGCGGCCGCAGTCATAGGTAATCTGCTCGTAGCATTCATCTGAAATGATCCAGATTCCGTAACTTAAAGCCACCTCAGCTACCTTTTCTAAAACCTCCTTTGAGCAGATGACCCCAGTCGGGTTAGAAGGACTATTGATAATAATGGCCTTGGTCCTTGAGGTGATCATACGAGAGAGACGGTCTGGGTCGATCTGAAACTCCTCGGACTCTCTGGTTTCCATGATCAGCGGCTTTGCCCCAACCAATTTGATCTGCTCAGGGTAGGAAACCCAGTAGGGAGAGGGGACAATGACCTCATCGCCTGGATCAAACAGCGCCAGGCAGATATTAAACAGGGAGTGTTTTGCCCCGCAGGAGATAATGACCTCATCTGGCTCATAGGTCAGGCCATTATCTCTGGATAGTTTTTTGACCACAGCCACTTTGAGCTCGTCGATCCCCGACTCTGCCGTATACTTGGTAAACCCCTGGTCAATAGCTACCTTGGCCGCCTGTTTGACATTTTCCGGAGTGTCAAAATCAGGCTCTCCAGCCCCAAAACCAATGACATCAATTCCTTCGGCCCGCATTTTTTTGGCCTTAGCTGTAATGGCTAAGGTCGGCGAAGGGCTGATCTCTTTAACCCTTGATGCTAAGTTCATAACCTTGTGCCCTCACTGTCTATTTTTCTGAAATTTTTCCTCAAGCTTTGCTTTCACATAAGGCTCCACCATATCGTCAATACATCCTCCAAGCATAGCCAGCTTGCGGACCAGACTGGAGCTTAAATAGATATAGTTAGCCTTTGGTGTCAGGAAGACCGTTTCAATTTCATTGCCTAGTTTTCGATTCACCAAGGCCATCTGGAGCTCAGATTCAAAGTCAGAGATAGCTCGCAGCCCTCGAATAATGGCTTGCACCTTGAGCTTGCGAGCAAAATCAACCAGCAACCCCTGAAAAGAGACCACTTCCACCCGCGCCACTCCCTCAAGACAGCGCTCGGCCATCTCGGTTCGCTCTCTGAGTGAAAAAACCGGCACCTTGGCCGACTCAGCAGCCACGGCCACGATCACCTGGTCGAAAAGCTTCAGCCCTCGATCGACAAGATCAAGATGCCCCTTGGTAATTGGATCAAAGGTACCAGGATAGATTGCTTTTCGAATCAAAATTTATTCCTTACTCTCTAACCTCTATTTATTTCTTCCCTACTCTTTCGGCCTCTCTTCCTTTGGCTCCTCTTCCTTCTCCGCCTTCTCTTCCTCTCTTCGGTAAAAGGTAAGAAGTGTGTCGCCAAACTCCGAAACCCTCTCTACAATCAGGTTCCCGATCCTCGCAGGCAGTGGATTTTTAATGCTATGCTCAACAATGATGCTGTGCTCCTGATCGAGAAGGTCAGTGGCATCCAGAGCCTGTAGGGTTTTTAAAGCCAGATCCGAGCGGTAGGGAGGATCGATGAAGATGAGGCCAAACTTCCTTTGCCGGTTGTGAAGAGAAACAATAGCTCGCAAGACATCATAGACAATAATCTCAAAATTGGTAAACCCGCAAAGCTCAACGTTTCTTCGGATTAACTCCGCGTATGAGGCCTTTTTTTCTACAAAAGTAGCCTGTTTTGCTCCCCTGCTCAGGGCCTCAATGCCAACACTCCCTGTTCCGGCAAAAAGGTCCAGAAAATGCACCTTCTGAACCCGCAGCCCCAGGATATCAAACAAAGCCTCTCTCACCCTATCCGAGGTTGGCCGAAGGGCATACTTTAGAGAGGATTTTAATTTTCTTCCCTTGGCAGAGCCGGCAATTACCCGCATTGATTTTTCAAATAATCAGCCCGGAGCAAAGGGTTATCTGCTCCGGGCTGTACCGATTTATCCCACTCTTCTCTGTGGTCTCTTAGATAGAGACCCCTGTGTATATAAAGCTAGCCGATTATTCACCCATTGTGGTTTCCTTGGTTCCGCCCTGCTCCTCTTTGATTCGAGCATGAGCCGCAGCCAGCCGAGCAATGGGTACCCGGTAGGGAGAGCAGCTAACATAGTCTAGCCCCACTCGATGACAGAACTCCACCGAGGCTGGATCTCCACCATGCTCGCCACAGATGCCTACCTTCAGGTCGGGACGGGTCTTTCGACCCCGCTCAACGCTCAGTTTGATCAGCTGACCGACCCCAGCCTGATCCAGGGTAATGAATGGATCATCGGGCAAGATCTTTTTCTCTACATACCCAGGCAGAAACACTCCGGCATCATCGCGGCTGAAGCCAAAGGTCATCTGGGTCAAGTCATTGGTCCCAAAGGAGAAAAATTCCGCCTCTTTGGCAATTTCAGCCGACATCAGGGCCGCTCTTGGCACCTCGATCATGGTCCCGATCGAGTACTTCAGACTTACTCCATAGCGGCGCATGACCTCTTCGGCTACCCGGACAGCAGATTTTTTGGTATAGATCAGCTCATTGACATCGCCGACCAGGGGGATCATGACTTCCGGCACAATGGAGTATCCCTCTTTGGCCAGCTCGCAGGCTGCCTCAAATATAGCCTGCACCTGCATCTCGTAGATTTCCGGATAGGTAATCCCCAATCGACAGCCACGATGACCAAGCATGGGGTTGAATTCGTGCAGAGATTCCACCTTAGCCAGAATGCTTTCCTTAGCCCTGATCTTGGCCAGCATGTCATTGATCTCCTGCAGAGTGCTCAGGGAGGTCAACTGCATTTTCAGATCAGCGATCTCCTGAATAAGCTCTTCCCTCTTGGGTAAAAATTCATGCAGCGGCGGATCAAGTAGCCGGATGGTCACGGGCAGGTCCTTCATGGCCTTAAATATTCCCTTAAAATCTTCCCGCTGCATGGGCAGGAGCTGATCTAGGGCCTTTAGCCGCGCCTCCTTGTTATCAGCCATAATCATCTCTTGAACAATGGGGAGACGGTCTTCACCAAAGAACATATGTTCAGTCCTGGTCAGGCCTATCCCTTGAGCGCCAAAGTCTCTGGCCAGTTTGGCATCTTCTGGCGTATCAGCGTTAGTGCGCACTTTGAGGGTTCTGATCTCATCAGCCCAAGCCATTAGTTTGGCGAAATCTCCGCTCAGCTCAGGTTGAATCAGCTTGGCCTCTCCCAGGATAACCTCACCGGTTGAACCGTTCAGAGAGATGTAATCTCCTTCCTTGATCCTCAGCTCGCCTACGGTCATATAACCGGCCTCCTCATGAATGGAGAGAGCGCCGCATCCAGCCACGCAGCACTTCCCCATGCCTCGGGCCACCACTGCGGCATGGGAGGTCATGCCCCCGCGAGCGGTCAAAATCCCTTGAGCAGCATGCATACCGCCGATATCCTCAGGAGAGGTTTCATTTCGCACCAGAACTACTCTCTCTCCACTAGCGGCGGCTTCCTGGGCTTTTTCAGCCGTAAATACAACCCTGCCCACGGCTGCCCCGGGCGAGGCTGGCAGCCCCTTGGCAATCACCTTGGGTTTGGTTTTCATATCAATCATCGGATGCAGCAGTTGATCAAGCTGTTTTGGCTCAACCCGAAGGACCGCGGTCCGCTTGTCGATCAGCCCCTCTTCTACCATGTCAACGGCAATCTTCACCGCTGCGGCTGCGGTTCGCTTACCGTTTCTGGTTTGCAGTAAAAACAGCCTACCCTTTTGGATGGTGAATTCAATATCCTGCATATCCTTGTAGTGATTTTCCAGCTTCCGGTAGATATTCTCAAGTTCACGATAGACCTGGGGCATCTCTTCTTCAAGAGAGGGGAGATCAGAGCCTTTTTTCTGGGCAATATTGATTGGCTGCGGCGTGCGAATTCCAGCGACCACATCCTCACCCTGAGCATTCATCAGGTATTCGCCGAAGAATACCTTCTCACCCGTGGCCGGATCACGGGTAAAGGCTACACCGGTTCCTGAATCATTGCCCATATTTCCATAGACCATAGCCTGCACATTGACCGCAGTTCCCCAGTCATTAGGGATGCCGTGGAGTTTTCGATAGGTAATGGCCCGCTCGTTATTCCATGAGCCAAAGACAGCGCCAATGGCCATTTCCAGTTGAGTTTTTGGATCTTCCGGAAAATCTCGTCCAGTTTCCTGCCTCACTAGCTCCTTGTATTGAGCTACAACACTTTTGAGCGCCTCGGCATCAAGCTCCGTATCAAGCTTGACCCCAAGCTCATCTTTTTTAGCTTGCAGTATCTTTTCAAATTTCTCGTGAGGCACTCCCATGACTACGTTACCGAACATATTGATAAACCGGCGATAACTGTCATAGGCGAATCTCTCATTTCCTGTCTGTTTGATAAGCCCTTTTACAGTCTGATCATTGAGGCCGAGATTCAAAACCGTATCCATCATCCCAGGCATGGACACACGGGCTCCACTTCGAACGGAAACCAACAGCGGGCGCTCACGGTCCCCAAACTTCATGCCCATGATCTCTTCCATCCGACGCAGATTCTCCTCAACCTGGGGCCACAGGTCAGGAGGATATTGCTTGTTATTCTTGTAATATTCAGTACACACTTCAGTCGTGATCGTGAATCCAGCAGGTACCGGAATTCCAAGATTCGTCATCTCAGCAAGATTGGCACCTTTCCCCCCCAAGAGGTCCTTCATCTTAGCATTACCTTCCGCTCTCCCCTGTCCGAAGAAATATACATACTTTTTGCTTCCCATTAAGTTACCCCCTTTCGGCGACAATCTTTGAAAAGTCAACCACCTGGGAAAAAGTGGCTTTGGTGGCCTGGAGCAATGAAAGCCGGTTTTGTCTTAGCTTCTCATCCTCGGCCATGACCAAAATCTCTTCAAAGAAAGTATCGATATCACGTTTTAGTCCTGCTAGATTCTGTAATACCTTTCTGTAGTCCTCTTGTTGCAGTCCGATGAATACCTGGGCCCTAACTTCCTGCAGTTTGCCATAAAGCCTCTTTTCAGCCTCTTCCCGCAGTGCCTCGGCATCTACTTCAGGGAAAGTGTTCATCCCCTTAGGGATGATGTTGATTACCCGCTTGAGCGAGGTCATAAGCGATCCAAAATCAGCCTGGTCAACAAAGAGCTTTAATGCTACCAGCTTATTGAGAAGCCTAATCACATCGTCATCTCCGCTGGCCAGGGCAGCTTCAATCAGATCAGAATCAAACCCCCTGGCACTGAGGGCTGAAAATATCCGCTGTTGAAAGAAAGAAATTACCTCATCGCGCACCTCCTCTGGTTTTCTGGTTAATTTCCCTTCCAGTAATTGAATAGCCTGGTTAATAAGTTCAGTTAATGAAAGCCGATACCCTCCTTGGATAAGGATATTGACTATGCCCTGAGCCTGTCTTCGCAAAGCATACGGATCCTCTGATCCGGTCGGTATCAGCCCAAGGCCGAAACAGCCGACAATATTGTCGATCTTATCAGCAATACCGACCAGGGCTCCGGGCAGAGTCTTGGGCAGATCATCATCCTGAAACCTAGGCAGATAATGTTCATAGATGGCTTCGGCTACCTCTGGCTTTTCTCCCGCGCATAAGGCATACTCTCTGCCCATAACACCTTGCAGTTCAGGAAACTCCTTGACCATTTCAGTTAGCAGATCCGCCTTGCACAGATATGCTGCCCGATCAGCAAGGTTGAGAATATCTTCCTTTCGGTCCGAGAATCTTTTATCAGATGAGAATAGGTTAACTAAAAAGGCAACTATCCTTCTGATCCGCTCGACCTTATCGTACAAAGTGCCTAACTTTTCCTGGAAAACCACTTTCTTTAAGGACTCTACCAGGTGAGAGAGAGGGATTTTGCGATCCTCATGGTAAAAAAATTCAGCATCAGCCAGCCGCGCTCGCAACACTCGTTCATTGCCAGCCTGGATCAGGCGGTAATCATCGGTTTTGATATTGCAAATGGCAATGAATTTAGGCATCAGTTTTCGATTAGGCTCATGAACAGGCCGATCATAGATGGGAAAATATTTTTGATGACCACGCATTGAGGTAACCAGCACTTCCTCTGGCAACTGTAGGAAGCGGGGGTCAAAGGATCCGCAAATAGCCTTAGGGTATTCGACTAGAAAGGTAACCAAATCAAGAAGTTGCGGATCGTCCGGCACATACCCTCCCTCCTGGGCGGCAAGATGGGCGATCTGCTCCTGTATCATGACCCGCCTTCTTTGAGGCGAAATGATCACCTGCGCCTCTTCGGTTTGTTTCTCAAAGGAGGCAAAATCAGAAACTTCGAATGGGCCAGGGCTGGTAAATCGGTGCCCGTAGGATGTGCGGCCACTTTTGATTCCATCCAAAGAAAAGGGGATAACCTCACCCCCATAGAGAGCCACGATCCAGTGAATTGGACGAGCAAATAGCAAACTCCCCTCTCCCCAGCGCATGACCTTGGGGAAAGAGAGAGAGGTAATCAATTTCGGAAGAATAGACGGAAGAAGCTCTCTGGTTTTCCGGCCTTGGTAATGTTTAACCGCAACCAGATATTCACCCTTGCCCTCAATGGTTCTAACCTTTAGATCTTCAACCGAAACCCCTTGATTTTTGGCAAATCCAAAAGCTGCCTTGGTAGGCTGCCCATGCTGGTCATAGGCGATTTTCTTAGGAGGACCAGCGATTTCTTCGATAAAACTCTCCTGCTCCTCGGCCACATGATCGGCATACAGAATCAGCCGTCGGGGAGTGCCATAGGTGGCTTTGACTTCAGCAGCAATCCGATTTTTAGCCAAAAGCTCTTTGGCCTTGGTGAACAATTGCTCTAGCGCTCCGGCCATAAAACGAGCCGGAATTTCCTCAACTCCAATCTCTAACAGCAGCTCCATTGGCATAATAGTCTTTCAGTCCGCTCTTATTTTTGGCTGTATCTCACTCTTTCTTTTTATCTCATCATCTCATCTGGCTGCAAGCAGGGGAAAACCCTTTTTTTCCCGCTCCTTAAGATAATTCTCAGCACAGCGCCGGGCCAGATTTCGAATCCTGCCTATATATCCTGTCCTTTCAGTAACACTTATTGCTCCCCGTGCCTCTAAGAGGTTGAAGGTGTGAGAACACTTAAGACAATAATCATAGGCAGGAAGCACTAGCCCCATCTCAGCCAGGCGCAAAGATTCCTGTTCATAGAGAGAAAAGATCTGAAAGAGCATTTTAAGATCTGCTTGCTCGAAATTATAGGTGGAAAATTCCACCTCGCTTTGAAGATGAATGTCCCCGTAGCGAATACCCGGCGCCCAGATCACGTCGTAAACATTATCTACCCCTTGCAGGTACATAGCGATGCGCTCAAGACCATAGGTGATCTCTACAGAAACAGGCTTTAAATCAAGCCCCCCTACCTGCTGAAAATAAGTAAACTGAGTGATCTCCATTCCATCTAGCCACACTTCCCATCCTAACCCCCAGGCCCCAAGAGTGGGAGACTCCCAGTCATCCTCCACAAAGCGAATGTCATGCTGCCGAAGATTAATACCTAGCCTCTCTAAGCTCTTTAAATACCTATCCTGCACATCAAGAGGAGAAGG
Organism: bacterium; assembly: GCA_023512255.1. Lineage (GTDB taxonomy): Bacteria > SZUA-182 > SZUA-182 > DTGQ01 > DTGQ01 > DTGQ01. The sequence continues at coordinate 14,443 of JAILZY010000072.1, forward strand.
CTTTAAGATAACTTGATACTGATAGTAGTGCTGTAGCCGGTTAGGATTCTCACCATAGCGGCCATCCGTTGGTCGGCGAGACGGCTCCACATAGGCCACCTTCCAAGGCTCAGGACCAAGAATCCGCAGAAAGGTTGCGGGATTGAAGGTTCCGGCACCTACTTCGATATCATAGGGCTGCTGAAGAACGCAGCCTTGTGAAGCCCAGTACTGTGAGAGAAAAAGAATAATATCTTGAAAATTCAACTCTTGACTCTTGTTCATTAATTTTCCCTATAAACTATAGTAAATCAATTATTTAACAGAAATTAGTTTCAATGTCAAGCAAATTTTCAAAAAAAGGGGAAAACCCTTTTGAAAAAGGGTTTTCCCCTTATGCCCCTTTCCTAAAACTTTAATAAACTTAATATAAATTTAATAACCTTAATATAAAATAGTAACGGACACTGGCTCAGTTTAATTTAAAAACCATGGTGAATCATAGTCATGGTCGCAGAAGATATTTTCGAATTTGAATCATCATCTTTTCCTTTTCAATTTCAAGAGTATGAGAAGCCACGGTTTTTCGCCCTTCAATAACCAGCCTGGTTCGCATAAGCTCATCATCCGCCAGGGTGATAATCGCCTGACATATAGCCTGTGGATCAGCCGGTGGTATCAGCAGACCGTTTATTCTATCCTGAATAAAAAAGGGAATCCCAGCCACTGAGGTAGCTATGACACAAAGCCCACAGCTCATGGCTTCCAAAATGGTCTGAGGTAGCCCCTCTCCGGTCAGCGAGGGGAGAATGAAAAAATCATGCTCTCGAAAACGGCTAAAAAGCTCAGGTCCATGCCTTATGTAGCCGACAAATTGCACAGCGTCCGAAAGCCCTCTTTTTCTGACCTCATGCCAAAGCCGCGCCTCTTCCCTTCCCCGGCCAATAATGGTCAATAAGACCTCTCGCCCCTCTCTCCTCAGCAGCCTGTCCACAGCTTGAATAAGATAGATTAGCCCCTTTTCCGGCTCCAGGCGACCTGCACTCAGCAGCCTGATCGGATTGTTGGCCGAGGTGTTGGCCGTGGCAGAGGAAGAGCAAGGGATGGGACGATTAGCCACCTGCTCTTTTAGGTCCTGGCTAGAAACCAGGGAAATTATAACCGGAAAGACCAGGGAATGGTTTTTCCGGTACTGAATCAACATCTCCTGGCCCACAGTAAAGATCGGCGCCTGCTGAGAGTGCGCCAGCCATTGCGAGAGCCGCTCGATGAGGCGAACCATAAAGATAGATACCGTACGCTTGGCGCCCCGGCACCGATGCCGAACCTGCTCAGCCAAATTTTGCCTGACCAGAAAGAAAAAGGGCTTGCTTTTCTGACGGCACAAGCAGGCCGCCATAACTCCAATGGGGTGAGGCGCAGGCAACCAAACAAGATCCCACTGGTCAATGTTTTCTTTTAGCTTGCGCCATATCTGAGGTAAGATAAGAGCTCCCCTGGTATAGAGGCTATAGATATCAGGATAGTAAGGGAAGGAGCAGACTGGGTGTTTTGCAGGATGTAAGGGATAGGCCCAGGCTCTACTGCCCTGCTGATGGGAACAGCTCCGAACCCTTCCGCAGAAGGTAATCCGTTCAAAATCCTGATCAAAGGCGGTAACAAACCTACTGAAGGCATCATCCAGAAAATACCCCTCACCATCCCGCCATATGATCCAATCGTGAAACATAGCCAGATGCATAATGCTTCTCGAAAATCAGGCAACACTGCTAAAGCTCAAAATACAGAAGGCTCGCCACTTCTTAACCCTACTTATTGGTATATGAGTATAGATGGTATATATGTATGATTATGGTATATGTATGATAGTATAGGATGATTACCCTTATGTCAAGGTTCAATTATTGCTTGCCCTCTATCTGAAAAAAATGGTAAAGTCTGTCATCAAAATATCATATACAATCCAAAATATAGCAATATAGCCTGAAAACTCATGAAGAAAGCAGGTCGAGAGAATGCAGAAAGTCAAAAAATTACGGCTTGAATGCTGCATTTGCGCAAATACTGACCCCGGTGGGTACGAATTGCTGTATCCCCTGCCAAGGGGAGAGGTGATTCGATGCCGCCGCTGCGGCCTAATCTACGTTAATGATCTTCCCTCTGGAGATGATGATTGTCAGAATGAGGAATACTTCACCTACTGGGGGATCGATGTTTACCAGAAATCAGAAGGGCTTTTCCTTGAGGAGTTTCACCAGGTAATTAAAGAAATTAACAGATTTAATCCCTTAACCGGCAAGCTGTTGGATATTGGTTGCGGCCCGGGATACTTTTTAACTGTAGCCAGGCAGTATGGATGGGAGGCCGTAGGTCTTGATGTCAGTAAGGTTATTGTGAATCTGGCCAAGAAACGAGGGGAAAATGTTTTTTGCTGTAAGGTGGAAAAATTCGCTCTAAAGTATCCAGCAGAGAAATTTGACTGCATCACTATGTTCAATATCCTTGAGCATCTTGTCTATCCTGCACAGGCATTATCCGCTGTCCGAAGGATATTGAAAAGTGATGGAATTATAGTTATTGAAACCCCTACTGAAGATAGCCTTGTTCGCCGTACCGCCCACCTTCTTTACCGGCTGAGTAATGGAAAATGCGACCATCTGACCAGGCAATTGTACCATTGTGGAGGTCACCACTTTGGCTTTTCACCAAAAACAATAAGCTTACTTTTGGTCAGTCAAGGCTTTATGCCCGTGAGCATTCAACCTGCTCTCTCATCGCCGAAGATCGCCCTGAAAAAGCGCATAGTGGAATTAGCCAGAGCAAGGGGGCTGGCTGAAAAGCTACTTCAGCTTATCTTGGCAGGCGCAATTTCCTTGGCCTGGGGTGGCTCTAGGCTTTTCGGCCCCCAGCACATGGCCAACCGAATGAGGATCCTGGCCCGGCCTAACATGCCTAGTAAATAGGCCTAACATGCCTAGTCAATAATAGAAAGGCTCTGTTCCGCAAGTCCTAAATAGCCGATGATACAAGTAGAGGAAAGACTATCAAATGGAGGATAAGTGCCCGACCATAAAGATCTGTAATTTACTCAGGTATCACAAGCGGCTCGCCTGGGCTGGACAAGCGAGGTCTTATCCTCATCAAAAGGTTATAATTTATGATGGCTAGGTTATAATTTATTATGGACGGATGTTTATTCGGATACTTATTTAAATGAATACTTATTTAAACCTGAATCCAGAGCGAACACCTGAAAAGCTTTATATTCCAGAATGTTAACTCACACATTTTGTGAAAGTTAACTGA
>JAILZY010000073.1 GCA_023512255.1 bacterium
AACTTTCTTCTCTCTTTATTTTCTCTCCTCCCCTTTATATTTTCAACATTATTTTTTCAACATGGGGAACATCTGGAGAATGGGTTTATCACTTGACCCGATCAACCGCTATAGCAATCTCGGTGCTCTTTTTGCTCAAAATAGCCAAAGAGATTAAGATGAGCAATGCGGCTGGCCTTTTAGCCATCTTTTTTTACCTAACCAGAAGTTGTTTATTTACAATTCATTTCTGGATATCTTCGATGCCAGATGTTTTGGCTATTCTCAGCATGGCCGCAAGCTTCTATTGGTATTTGAAGTGGTCTGCCAACAGTAAGCAGTATGCTTACCTAGTAGGGTCATTTCTGGCCTACGGGGCAGCTCTTGCCTCAAAGCAAACCGCCCTTATGTTCCCTGTGGTCATCTTTCTGGTGCACTTTTTTGTTTTGGATTATGGTAACAAAGATGCTAACAGATGGCTGAAAGCCTCAATAGCTACTTTTCCCTTTGGATTATTAGCAATTGTGGTTTTTATCTGGGGAATCTATCTACGTCAGGGAACAGTGCCATATGAAATTTCGCTTCAGCCTTTGGATATGGTTGTGAAACTACTTTCATACATTTTTTGGATTTGGATCGGATACCAATTTCCTCACTGGGAGCTTGGGAACAAAATCATCATTCCGGCTTTGGGAGCAGGAGTAGTGCTTGGGCTAATATTTTTGTATCGCTATATTCCATTTTCCATTTCTGAACGCAGGTATATTAAATTCTTTATCGGAGCATCCTTTGCTTTCCTGCTGCAAGTGCTTATGTTACCTGGACGTTTTCAGCAATATTATCTTGCGCCCGCTCTTTTCTGGTTCAGTCTGGCCATGGGCCTTGCTCTTGAGGTCTTACTCTTGCAGTGTGCGGCCCCGGCCATTCGCCGCCGGTTTATCGTCGCCGTGCTCATTGTGATAAGTATTATCTCTATATCTGAAATTCAATTGAAAGCTGCTGATATAATCCTGCCTGGAGGATATCCCGATGGCTATTCCTACCAGAGATTTTCTATAGTCCGAAAAACTATAGAGCATAACCTCTCCAAGATAAATACTCCTGTCCGAACAGTGGTTCTGGTAAATTTTCCCTATCGATGGGCATGGTGGTCAGGATTGATCAGGGTTCATTTCCCATCTGTGCAAGAAATTCTTTTCATGAGATATACTCCACCAGGTAGGGGCATTTTATTTCAAGGAGAAAAGCAAATTGAGTGGCCTGCCTCCCAAAAAATTCTCTTGGCTAGTCCTAATCCACTGATTTTCCTAGGATATATAAATGATCGAGAAATACCTATCCTAAATTTTCGTGCCTCTTCGCCTACAAAAAGCAAAGACTAATATAACTACGATCAAGTCAAAAATTTTGAGCAGGGTTAGTTTAAGCAGGGTTAGATTGAAAGAGAAATTTTTCGCATATACAGATAGAGACCTTAGAATAGTAAACCACTAATGATTTTTCTGGCTAGATATCTGCTTGCTCAAGTCAAGAAGCATTTGAACCACAGTATCGAATCTTTGGTTTAGCCGGTCAATCCTCTGGTTTACCTGCCCAATTTGAGAATCGATTCTTTGATTTACCTGCCCAATCTGAGAGTCAAGCTTTTGGCTCAGTTGCCCAATCTGAGAGTCAAACTTTTGGCTCAGCTGGTCAATCCTCTGATTTACCTGACTCCCTAAATTATCAATTCGAGTAGCAAGATTATCTACTCTCTGGCCTATTATATCTATCCTCTGGTTTAGATGTCTTAAATCTTCTGACTGCCGATCCTTGAGAACATCAATAGCAGTGTAAATATCCTCAAAGGTTACTCTTTTTGTTGCCTTCGCTATTGTGCTTAAATCTGCCATATTTTATCTTCCTATTTTTCCGTTTGCTTATCTTTTTATCTTATGCTTATCTTTTTATCTTAGCGCTGGCCTTGAAAAAATTTTTCAAACACTTAATCGGTCTTGCAACTTTTTAGCCATTGCCTTACCTTCTAAGTGGTTAATAACTCTTCGAGATTCTAAATGTCAAGTCCAAAATTTGACATTGTGATTTTTTTCTGACAGATTTAGTATTTTCCCGCTTAACCAAGCGATCGCCAATTCATCAAGAGGCAAAGCCGCCTAAAAAGTATACCATAAGTTACGATATTTTATGCCATTAACCATTGAAGACATGATATTTTACGAATGAATCTTAGGCCTTATTGACTGGATAATATTGGCATAGGAATTGCTTTAATTGCTTTATAATTTGCTGTAAATTTTTTCAAGAAAGCTTTCTCTTTAAGTAAGGAAGGTCCCCTATGGACAAGATGAATAAAAGAAACCTCAGGATGCTGTTTAGTATTATCGCTACCCTGTCAACTCTTTTCTTATCAGTTTTAACCATCCATGCCCAGTATCCTCCCCCATATTATACCCCCTACTATTTCCCCCCTGCGGCCCCCTATTACACTCCGCTACCGAACTACCTGCCCTGGTATTATTCGCCCTCAATCTTTCAGGCTTATAGGTCTCAAAGTTATTATCCTTACCATCTTTCTTGGCTGAATTCTCTTCCCCGGTTGAATACCCTTTATATGTCGCTTCCGCCGATGGGATTTCCTGCCGCTGGGCTAATACCTTATCTTTCTTTGTCTAGGGGTGCTCGGCAGCTAACTACCACCTCATTGCCGAGCACAACCACAGCCGCTTCTGCTTTGACCGATACCGCTCTTTCGGTACTGATAGCCTCTTTGCTGATCAATACAGGGAATCCACAGGTGCAGGCTGTTCTTAATCTGATCGCCAGCGATCCAAGCTTGCTGAATGATCTTGCCTTCCTGAATTCTCTGATCAATACGGGCAATCCGCAGGTAGCTTACGTCTTAGCCCTGCTTGCAAGCGGTGTAATTTAAAGCGGGGCAAAAAAACAGCCAGCCCCTTAATATGAGGCTGGCTAGTATATGCCTTCTCTAGGAGGCTTGCCTTTTATGGGATGCGAAATTTCTGACCAGGGTATATCAAGTCTGGATTATCAATCTGCTCTTTGTTAGCTTCGTAGATCTTCGGCCATTCAGAGGGATTGCCATAAAATTCCAAAGCAATCTTGCTGAGAGTATCGCCGGGTTTGACCTCATAGACGCGCTCGGCCACTTTGACAGCCTCGGCTTTTAAGGCAGAAGCGATCAAGTCTAATGTCCGGGCTTCCTCATCGCTCACCTTTTTGCCCAAGCCAAGAAATCTTTCACTCGCGGCTTGAGCAATTTTACGGCCAAGGGTCAGGAGAAAATCGCGAAACTCATCCGCTTCCTGTCTGCTAGTTTTGGCGCTCAGAATATGGCCGATTTGCTCTAGTTGCTGCAATGCTGACTCTCGTCCAACAGCGCCAGTGGGGGGAGCCGCCTCTGCACCTTTCTCCGACGGTGCCTTCTCTCGGCTTCTTGCCAGCACTTCTTGAACAATCGGATTGCCGCTCTGATAGCCTTCGAGGAATGTACGCATTGCTCTGGCCTCAGCCCCGGTTACCTCATCTGCACCACCAGTGAGCAGGGAGTATATCAGATGAGGTGAATTAATCAATAACTGCCACTCACGCGGTTCAAAATCTGACCTGGTTGCCATGATAAAATTCCTTCCTTCATGCAAAATAGTTTCGGCTCAACTAGCCCGGTTACCTGATGTAACCATCGGAATTATAGATATGTTATTACTACCTGCTAGCAATAACTTCCCAGAGGAGGGGAAAACCCTTTTGAGGGGAAAACCCTTTTGAAAAAGGGTTTTCCCCTTATCACCCCTTTCCTAAAACTTTAATAACAATTCTATTTTAGGCATTAAAAATGCACTCTTCACTCTTAGCACATAAGCCATGAACATCAATTGCTATTTATCATCACTTAGCGTGCTATAGGGGGGAATCACTATATGCCAAAAATTGTTACTGTCTGCTCAGGCACAGCCTCTGCTCTCATCCTGTTTGTCTTCGCAGCTCTTATGGTTACTACGGCAGGAGGTGCCCAGTCTCAGAATTATCTCACTCGCCGAAATGCTAGTAGCGGTGTTTTAAGCTTTCTGTCAGCTTCGCCCAGCAGCAGCTTACCTTTAGCCGATTTTCCCTCTCTCTTGTACTGGAGCCCGCCTGCCAGAATCTTTCCCTTGACCAACTTGACCAATTTGGAAAGTTTGGCAGCCAACCCCCTCTTTGGGCTATTTCCTTTCTCCCCAGGGGGCGTCGGGGCAGCCGCTTTTCCCCGGACCGCCGCTGTCCAGCTCTATGCACTTCCTGCCAGCACTCGTGCCGCCGCTGGTCTGATAAGCTGGCCAAGGGCTGAGGTGGTGCTTTCGGCGGCTTCGCCAGTTGTTCCGATCAATTACACCTACACGGTAGTCAATGTCTTTCCCCATGATCGCACCGCCTTTACCCAGGGGCTGGTTTATAATGGCGGCTTCCTCTACGAGGGGACCGGAATTGTGGGGCGGTCGCAGATAAGAAAAGTGGATCTAGTCACTGGCACTGTCCTGCAGAGCAGGGATCTTCCTCCCCCCTACTTTGGTGAGGGCATAACCATCTATGCAGGCAAAATCATTCAATTGACCTGGCTTCATAATATCGGCTTTGTCTATGACAAGCTCACCTTTAACCTACTCCAAAGCTTTACTTATCCGACCGAGGGGTGGGGAATTACCCACAATGGAACCAACCTGATCATGAGCGATGGCACCTCGACCCTGCATTTTCTCGATCCGGTAACCTTTGCCGAAGTCGGCTCAATTGATGTCTATGATCAGAATGGTCCGGTAACCAGACTCAATGAGCTGGAATATATCAAGGGACTGATCTATGCCAATGTCTGGCTGACAGAGCGGATCGTCATGATTTCACCAACCACAGGCCAAGTTGTGGGCTCGATTGATCTGAGCGGTCTACTGAGCCCAGCAGATATAGTCTTTCCAATCGATGTGCTTAATGGGATTGCTTATGATGCCAAAAATGACCGGCTATTTGTAACCGGAAAGCTTTGGCCTAAGCTATTTGAAATTGATTTGATTCCTGTTTCGTAGAAGGGGAAAACCCTTTTGAAAAAGGGTTTTCCCCTTTAAACCCTTTTCCTAAAACTTTAATATCTTAATATTAAAGTTTTAGGAGGATGGTTTGGAAGGAACCCTTTTTCAAAAGGGTTCCTTCCATTAACTTATAGCTTATCATTTCTTGACCACTATGCGGTACAGGAGCTTGGCTAGATCCTCAATCTGGTATGGCTTGGCGATTGCCGCGCAAAACCCCCATTGCCGAAAATCAGCTATGATAGCGTCATTCGAGTAGCCGCTTGAGGCGATCGCCTTAACTTCAGGATCGATCTTTTGCATCAACCCTATGGCCTGCTCACCTCCCATACCGCAGGGCACAGTCAGGTCCAGGATGACTGCATCAAAGGGATGTCCATCTTCCCTGGCTCGCTGATATAGAGCAACTGCCTCTTGACCATCTCTGGCTGTCTCCACCTGGTAGCCGAGAAACTCCAGCATATGCCTAACTGTGGTGCGGATGCTCTGCTCATCATCCATGAGCAGAATCCTCCCCTGACCGGTCGGAGGGCCTGCCAGAGCCTGCTCTGGTGCGGTTTCCAAGCTCTGCTCGGCAGATGCTGGAAGATAGATGGAAAATTTCGTTCCAACCCCAAGCTTTGACCTGACCCTGATGTATCCGCCATGTTTTTTGATAATCGAATAGCTGGTAGCCAGCCCCAGGCCAGATCCTCCATCCTTGGTAGTGAAGTAGGGATCGAATATACTTTGCAGGTGCTCGGCAGGGATGCCAACCCCCTCATCTTCAATGGTTATTTTAAGGTATCTGCCTGGCTCAAGGGGCAGATCTTCTCCTGATCCTGCTCTAAGAGTTATGTTTTCAGCAAACACCTTAATTTTGCCCCCTTCAGGCATGGCCTGTTTGGCATTGATAATCAGGTTATTAATCACTTGGCTTATTTGTCCGACATCGACTTCAGCCAGCCATAGGTCTTCGGCCAGGGAAAATTCAGCCCCCACCCTAGAGCCCCGCAGAGCAAAAGTGGCCGTCTCCTTCAGAAGCTCTCCAATCGAAGCGATCTTTTTGATCGGCGCACCGCCCCTGGCAAAGGTAAGCAACTGCTGAATCAAATCCCTGGCCCGCAGGGATGATTTTTCTGTCTCACTCAGCAATCTGAAGGCTCTGCTCTCAGGCGGGGTGTGCATTTTGGCCAGGGAGAGATTGCCAAGGACCGCGGTCAGGATATTATTAAAGTCATGGGCTATGCCTCCGGCTAAAACTCCAATTGATTCAAGCTTATCTGCCCGCTGCTGCTCCTCCTCCAGCCTCTTTCGCTCAGTAATATCCCGGATGACAGCCACTATAGCCGGCCTGCCTTGATACTGAATAAGACCAGCCGACATCTCGGCATCTTTACTCGTGCCATCCTTGCACTTAATTTTTATTTCTAAGAAAGAGGGAAGATCATGGCCAGCTGAGCGCAAAGAAACTGATTGCTCGGCCAGCATGTCCTGTTGCTCAAGGGGGACAATGTCCGCAAAAGGCCGCCCCAGGATCTCTTCTGCCCTATAGCCGCTAATTTCGGCTGCAACCCGATTGCTGAACCGAAAAACCCCATCCTGAATAATCAGCACCCAGTCCCTGGCTTGCTCGACCACGGTTGCATACTTTAATTCTGACTCCCGCAATCTTTCCTCTGCCTGGCGGCGCTCTTCGATCTCCTGCCGAAGCCTCTCATTGGCTGCGGAAAGCTCGCCGATTTGCTCTCTCACCAACTCTTCAAGGTGATTTCGGTATAAGTGCAGCTCCTCCTCGATTTTTTTGCGCTCGGTAATGTCGGAGAAGGTTACGACTGCGGCCACAATCTCTCCAGCCCGATCGCGAATCGGAGCTGAGCTGATGCTTATCACTCCCTGACTGCCATCACCGCGGCAGATAAGAACCTCCTCATTTATAACTACTTCGCCACTCAGTATAGAGCGGGCCAGCGGCCATTCCTCTCCGCTGTAGGGCCGGCCGTTTTGGTGGAACCCACTCCATTGACCATACTGCTCGATATTCTCAGACCAAAGGAATGGGTGCCGAAAGATTTTCTCGACCTGCTTATTGCCAAGAAGCATCTTTCCCCCTGGAACCTCGGCAATGATGACCCCAGCAGGCATCTGCTGAATGACGGCCTCAAGTAGCTTAAAAAGCCGCTCATGCTCATCGTCGGCCAGCTTCTGTCTGCTGATGTCGGTTAGAATCTCAACCGCGCCGATGAATCGACCTGTTTCATCCATGACCGGATCAAGACTCACCCGAAACCATCGCTCTCCTATCTGCCAGTTAAAAGACTCTCTCTGGCCACTCTCCCGCAGATGGGCAAAGCAGCTCCCCTCAGTATAAAGCCGCTCGCAGCCGATCAGCTCACCACACCTTTGGCCGATGATCTCGCTGGCCGGCTTGGACAGAAATCTCATCATGCTCTGGTTACACTTAACGATTCTCCCCCCCTCATCCAGCAGGCAAACACCGTCGCTGATGGTATCAAAGGTAGCCTGCCACTTTCTGGCTGCGGATATTACTTTGCTTTCCGCCTGGTACATCCGAAGAAGAGCCTTGATACTGGCAATCAATACCGGCGGATCTATCGGCTGGGTCAGGTAGGCATCCGCTCCGCTTTCCAGCCCCACTACTTGAGACTGGCTATCCACGTAGATTCCTGAAATGTGGAGAACAGGGATCATCGCCGTGGCCGGATCAGACTTAATTATCCTACAGACTTCGAGCCCGCTGATATCAGGAAGGTGAACGTCGAGCAGGACAAGATCAGGCTGAGCCTCCTTGAGCATCTTGAGAGCCTGCTTGCCTGATGCTGCCTCCTGGACCGCAAATCCAGCCCTTTTCAGAACTTGACTAATAGCATAGCGATTAGTCTCATCGTCATCGACATTCAGGATGGTGAACTTACTCGAAGGCTGGTCAATAGATGAGCTGTCTGGTGAAGATAATTTTGACATTTTATGTTACTTCTTCTTGGAGAGAAGAGAATAGTTATTTATTTGTTTATAAAGAGAAAAATATTATTAAATGCTCCGATATTCAATTTAAGTCAATATTACTATTCTCCATTATTATTCTCCGCTGCTTTTGATTATACCCTATAAATTATAATTTCTCAATAACTTTCAGCAGCATAACAGATATTTCCCATTTCCCACACCAGCTCTCAAGTTGGGAGTTTAGTCATTGAAAGATTTAAGGCGATAAGCTATAATGAAAATTAACTTTCAGCCGCAGAAATAGTGCGGAGTGCGGGCAAAGGAGGCATTTTCCCAATGCATGAGCTGTCATTGGTTCAGGAGCTGATTGCGCTTGTTGAGGAACAGGTGAAGGCTCATCAGGTAAAAAAGGTCCACCGAATAGTGGTGAGAATAGGAAAGATGGCTGCTGTCGTTCCCTCTTCTCTAACTTTTTGTTTTGAAATCTTATCCCGCGGCAGTCAGCTTGAGGGGGCGATCCTTGAAATTGAAGAAATTCCAATAAGGTGTCGGTGCACCAGGTGTCAGGAGGAATTTGAGGTTGAATCTTTTATCTTTTTTTGTCCAAAATGCCAAGGGAGTGAGCTTAAGCAGCTCTCAGGCCGTGAGTGTTTGATTCACCATCTGGAGGTCGATTGAGTGGAACTCAAAGTATTATCTAATATTCTGAAAGCCAATGAGGCTATTGCCGTTGAGAATCGGCAATTGTTTGCAAGAGAGAAAATTCTAGTTTTAAATGTCATTAGCTCTCCTGGCTCTGGTAAAACTTCGATTCTGGAAAGAACAATTGCTCATTTGCTCCCTGAGTGCCGGCTGGGGGTGATTGAGGGAGATATCCAGACCAGCAAAGATGCCGAGAGGATTCACGCCTTGGGGGTTCCGGTAGTGCAGATCAATACCCAGGGGGGATGCCACCTTGACGCCAATATGATCAAAATGGCCTTGCCTGATCTTCCCTTGAAGGAGCTCGAGTGCCTGATCATTGAAAATGTAGGTAATCTTGTCTGTCCGGCTGACTATCAGTTAGGGGAGGATATGAAGATCGTGGTCTTGAGTGTTACCGAAGGGGATGATAAACCGAGTAAGTATCCGGCCATATTTCATGAAAGTCAGGTGTTGATTATTAATAAAATGGATCTGTTGCCATTTACCGACTTTAATCTTGCTCGGGCCAAAGAGGCTGCCTTGCAGATCAATCCTCATCTTTTAATTTTCGAGCTCTCCTGCAAGAGTGGCCAGGGGGTTGATTCCTGGGCTAGCTGGCTGAAGTCAAAAATCAAGAGGCATCGTTTGGGCGGCAATATGGGGCAGTAATTTTTATGTTTTTTGGTTTTGCTTTTTGAGGTATATCTGATTTTGCTTTTTGAGGCATATCCCATGAAAGAAAGACCGAATTCATCCTGTGCCTGTTTAGGAGAAGAGCACGGCGGCCAGAAGATCGCTACGCGTAAGCCTACAACAGCCGAGGTTAACCAAGTGAAGGTAAGGGCCAGACTGCTGGTTAGAGGCGTGGTTCAGGGAGTAGGGTTTCGCCCCTTTGTGGACCGCTTTGCCCGGCAGCACCATTTGACTGGCTGGGTTTTGAATTCTTCAGCCGGCGTTGAGATTGAGATTGAAGGACAGGATGATGAGGTCGAAAGGTTTGTGCAGGGGTTTTGCCGACAGGCTCCTCCGAGAGCAATCATCACTGATTTTGACCTTTCTTACCATCCTCCGGCAGGATATACCCACTTTACCATTCGGGAAAGTGTTGCTCAACCGCAGGAATTTACCCTGATTTCTCCAGACCTTGGCATTTGTCCCGACTGCCTTCGGGAGCTTCGGGACCCTGCTAACCGCCGCTACGGTTATCCCTTTATCAACTGCACTAACTGCGGCCCCCGCTACACTATCATTCAGGATATTCCCTATGATCGGCCCAACACGACTATGAAAAAATTCACCATGTGCCCTGCCTGTGAGAAAGAGTATAACGATCCGCAGGATAGAAGATTTCATGCTCAGCCAAATGCCTGCTGGGATTGCGGCCCTAGAATCTGGCTAACTGATGCACAAGGGCAGGCTGCCGCAGCAGCCTGCTCCGACACGTGCGGCCGCCATAAGGTCATGGCTCAGGCCAGGGAGCTTTTGGCCCGCGGAAAGATTTTGGCCATCAAGGGGCTGGGTGGATTTCACCTTGCCTGCGATGCCCGCAATGAACAGGTAGTGCAGGCTCTGCGACAGAGAAAACACCGAGAGGGGAAACCCTTTGCTCTCATGGTGGCCACAGTGGATGAGGTCAGGCTGTTTTGTCATGTTTCTGAGCCAGAGGAGCGTAGCCTAACCTCTGCTGCCGCTCCGATCGTTCTGCTCAGGAAGCGGGATGATGCGCTAGTTGCTCCCTCGGTTGCCCCAAGGAGTGAGTACTTTGGGGTCATGCTCCCCTATACTCCACTGCATCATCTGCTCTTATCAGATGGGCCTTGCCGTATTTTGGTTATGACCAGTGGCAATATCAGCCAGGAGCCGATCGTGATCTCCAATGAAGAAGCCCTAGTGCGGCTTGCAGGAATAGCTGACTATTTTCTTTTCCATGACCGAGACATCTATACACGAGCTGATGATTCGATCGTGCACCTGGTGGAGGGAAAAGAGGCTATCCTTCGCCGCTCCCGTGGGTGGTGCCCTTTGCCGATTCGCCTTGCTGATGTTGCTGGTGGGGCCGCTAGCCTTGAGCAGACTCATCGAAAATATGCTAAGCTAGAGGTTTTGGCCTGTGGCGGTGAGCTCAAAAACAGCATTTGCCTGACCAGGGGAGAGGATGCCTTTGTCAGCCAGTATCTTGGAGATCTTGAAAACCTTGAAACCTTCCGTTTCTTTGAGCACACGGTCAACAAAATGAAGCTTATCCTGAAGGTTGATCCCAAGATCATTGCCTACGATCTGCATCCTGATTATCTGAGCACCAAGTATGCAAAAGAGGCCGATGGGTTCGATCTTCGCCTTCCGGTACAGCATCATCATGCTCATATAGCCAGTTGTATGGCAGAAAATGGCTTAGTGGGAAAGGTGATCGGCATTGCTTGGGATGGCACCGGATACGGAGAGGATGGGTGTATCTGGGGCGGCGAATTTTTGGTGGCTGATTTTATCTCCTTTGAGCGAAAGGCCTTCTTTTCCTATCTTCCCCTGCCAGGAGGACAGATGGCTATCAGGGAGCCATACCGCATGGCCTTGAGTTACCTTTACCAGGCCTTTGGAGAAGGGCTTGAGGATCTAGATCTGCCTTTTTTGCACCGAATTGGGTTGGAAAAACAACGGGCAGTGATAGAAATTATGCAAAAGGGGATTAACTCTCCCCTGACCTCAAGTGCCGGAAGGCTCTTTGAAGCCTTGGCTAGCCTCCTTGGGGTAAGGGATAAAAATAGCTTTGAGGGCCAGGCAGCTATGGAGCTTCAGTATCTTGCCTCCTTCGCGGCCAAATGCAGCCGCAGGGCAAAGATCAACCCCTATCCCTACTCAATCAGAGAGGGAGAAGCAGTCGGGCAGATGAGGATTGAAGTGGCCCCGATGATCGAGCAGATCGTGCATGAGCTCATCAATCACGAAGGAGCGGATCAAATCGCCTTTCGGTTTCACCTGACTATGGCTGAGATTGCAGTTGAAATCTGTCGCCGGATCAGGCAAGAGTCAGGCCTTGGGAGAGTTGCCTTGAGCGGAGGAGTTTTTCAAAACCGCCTGCTGACTTCACTCCTAGTAAAGAAACTCCTCGCCCAGGGGTTTGACTGCTATCAGCATCGGAAAGTTCCTCCCAATGACGGGGGAATCTGCCTGGGACAGGCAGCGGTTGCCAAATCGAAATCTCACCATTATGAGTAGGACCTTTATTTTTTTATTATAGGAAGCAAAAAAATGAGCCAAAGTAAAAATATCTTAGAATGCATTGGATCAACACCCCTAATACAACTGCGGAAAATAACCACTCACGCCATCTTTGCCAAGGCCGAGTTTCTAAATCCCGGAGGAAGCATCAAGGATAGGGTAGCCAAGTACCTGATTGAAGAGGCCGAGCGGGACGGAACGCTAAAAAAAGATTCGATCATCGTCGAGCCCTCATCTGGAAATACCGGCATCGGCATGGTTTTCGTGGGAGTACAGAAAGGGTATCGGGTGATCATCGTCATGCCTGAAAATATGAGTGAGGAGCGGAAAAAAATCATCAAGGCCTTTGGTGGAGAGCTTATTCTCACTCCGGCAGAAGAGAGTATCCAGGGAGCAGTGGACAGAGTCAGGGAGATGGCTAAAAATGATCCCAGAATCTATGTTCCCCAGCAGTTTGAAAATCCGAGGAATCCTGAAATTCACTACTTGACTACGGCCCAGGAGATCTGGAGCCAAAGCGGGGGGAAAGTAGCCTGTTTTGTTGCTGGCGTTGGCAGCGGCGGAACCCTAGGAGGTGTGGGCAGGTTTCTCAAGGAGCAGAATCCAAAGATTAAAATTATTGCTGTTGAGCCGAAAAATAGCTCTGCTCTCCTAGGGCAAGAGCCTGGTCTTCACCAGATTCAGGGAATAGGTGACGGATTTATCCCACCGGTGCTAGATGTATCTTTGATCGATGATGTGGTAACAGTCAGTGATGATGACGCCATCGACACTACCCGGCGGCTAGCCAGAGAGGAAGGACTTTTGGTCGGCACCTCATCAGGAGCCAATGTCTGGGCTTCGGATTTTGTCGGCCAGAGGATGAGCGGCCCGATCATCACCGTATTGCCTGACCGGGCGGAAAGATACTTCAGCACTAGTCTGATCTAGCTGTCGGAAAAACAAGTTTATAATAAGAAGTCTACACTTTTGCAGAACTCTCCCCATGCCTTGAACTTCTTGAAAATTATCTTTCATACCAAACCCACTAAAATCAAGGGTTCAGAGAAAAAGTGCAAAAGTATAGTAAGAAGTTATAAGTTATAATATTATAAGTTATAATAAGAAGTTATAATAATATAATAATATAACGAGATGAGTCTTTACTATAGATAATGGACAAAATAGAAGGGACAAATGGCCTTGGACAAGGGAGAATGTCTCGTTTTGATAATAAAAAAACAGGGAATAAGGGAGAGGGGCAGGCAAAGGAGAATCTTGCCCCCCTCTTCCCTTGATGACCTTTAACTTGATGACCTTAAATCATTTGATAACCTTAAAATAAAATCAATTACTTATCACCTAGCGGGCCCCGATAGGGGCTGGTTTCTCTTCTCTTATACTCTTATATGGCCAAAATGGCCCATTATAAAACCAAAGCGGGGAGTTGTGAAGATCGTGGAGATATGAATTAATCAAATCTTGAGATAACTCACCCCAATTCCGCCAGCCGGCTGTTATAGCACTTGGCCCTTGTTGGAAAAACATCGGCCACGGAGAGCTAACTGCTACAAAATCCTGCCCCTTAACTGGCTTTGAGCCGTATTCTGCTTTGAGATTGCCGCTCAGGATAAGCGGGATTATTTTGCCTTTCTCTTCCCTGAGCTGCAATACCCTAATCACCTCCTGGGCATTAAAATCAATAATTAGATCCTTATAGCCATCCCGGCCAAGATCTGGACAATCATAAGGTCCTCTTTTTTCTCCTGACGGCAGGGTAGCCAGATCTTGGTACTTTTGACGAATCGGAGCGACACTTGCCAAGATCCCCTCACGGCCTAGCTTTAGTGATCCGGGCTCTATGCTGGCAACATCGAATCCACGGCTGCCAAGGACCAAAACAGAAAGCGGCCTTATATTCGTCATGTTAAGCTGATTTAAGCAAGAGCCAGGCTGGATATCAATAGCTAGCTCAACCGTAACCTTCTGTGTCTGGGTGACGGAGTGGCCATGGCCATCGTCATAGGTCCAGGTTACTGTGTAGGTGCCAGGGATGTTGTAGGTGATAGGATCGGTGGTTGTAGCCGTGATTGTCCCTACACAGTTGTCGATCGCGGTTGGTGGAGTCAGGGTAGCGGCGCCTTTCCCAATAATTTCAGGCAGGGGATCAATGGTTGGGATTGGCGGCTGAGAGTCCTGGATAATAATCTGCTGGGTCTGGAATGGAGCGCTTCCACGATAGCCATAAGCCCAGGTTACGGTATAGGTTCCTGGTTCATGGTAAACCAGGGGGCTGGTGGTTGTAGCCGTTATTTTCTCCTCCGCACATCCTCCCCGGCTGGCTGTTGGCGGAGTTAGGGTAATTCCGCATTCAGCTTGCAGGGTAGGAAGGGGATCAACATCTGGGATAGGAGGTTTGGCTGTCAATTTGATCAGCTCCCATCCTCCGTGCGGCTTGTTGGAATCAGGCACCAGGTTAGACATAGTGGCTGTGCCTACATATAAGGCATCCTCTGTGGCCACCATGTTGCGGAAATTATTATTAGGATTACCGAGTCCGTTCAGGGATTCGGGCCGGGCCGGGCTATTTGAATCAATAAAGCGGAAAAGATCCCCACCTGCGGGACTACTACTTACACTAATTCTGGCCTCCATGGTGCCGACAAAAAGCTGATCCTGAAAAACGGCCATTGACCAGGTATAATAATTCCCCGGATTGCCAAAGCCTGATGGGCCAAAGAGCGGTTTTACTCCACCCATGTTATTGGCCACCTCTTCCCAGGTGCCGCTATAGGTGCCAGGATTGGATAGGTTGGGCGTATATTTCCACAGCTTTTCCTCTCCATAGAGAAGGGTAATCTCTTGTGAGCGGGTGCCGAAATTCCGTCCACGGAAAAGACTGGTAAGTCGATTAGTTCCCTTCTCAGCCTGCTTATGTTTCTCAGGATCTTCAGGCTCACCGAAGATGGCAAAGTGAAGACTTTCAGCCACATGGGGCATATGCATGGTCCCCCAATAGAGGTAGCCTTTGAATGAGGCCAAAGCACCGCCTCCGTAAGTCGCGGCTATCAGTAGATCAGGCTCATAGTCATCCACCTGCCAGACCTTGGTCCAGGAATTGGCATGGATGGCTCTCAGCCCTCCTGGCGGGATAGGTGGGCTCATATAGAGGCCGGCTAAGGCCAACGGCGGAAACATCATCTCCGGCCAGGTAGTTACAAACAGCCTGCCCTCATGCTCGGCTAGCTCTACACCTTCGCTGTCCAGCTTGCCAACCTCCTCAAAGATAAAAGGGGTAATAAGGTTCCCAACCCAGCGCAGCACGCTCCCCCCACCAGAGGTATTGCGGACCGCAGTGTAGAGGACCCCATCTACCACCAGCCACTTTCTGATATCAGCATAAGTAGCCAGCGTGGTCGAGCCTAGATACTCTTTGGTATCAGATCGAAAAGCAAATAGATTTATTCCCGCGCTGCCTGTAGGCAGACAGGGACCAGCGAAAATGACTATTTTGCCAAGCGAGCCTGCTGAGCGAATTCCCATGGTGGTTTTGATCCGATCATCAACGGCCAGACATTCAGATGTTTTCTCGATCAGTTTGTTTTTGCTGGTATCGTAAACATAGATTTTGGGCGGTCTCCAATCACCTTGAGCTGGCAGTAGGGGTGGTGAATATTGAGACTCGCCATACTCACAAACATAGTTTGCACCCTCACGCGGGGTTAGATTAACGAAGCTGCTGCTAGCCATAGCCATACAGGTTACATTAGCCGAGCTTGCGAACCAGATGTCCCCTTCCTCTGATTTTGTCATCCCCCAGACATAGGTTTGATTCACCTTGGGGATGCCCTCAGGGCAAGGTGGCCCAGGAGAGGGTGGATTCCCAATGCCATGATAGCATTCATCAGGCTCGGCCTTGGCTAGTAATTTCCGATCCAGGATCGGACAAGGTTCCTGCATTTGAGTTGATTGAACGACGGCCATGTAAGTTTCATTTGCTGAAGAAGAGACCGCCTGAGACGAAGCGCAACAGATGGCCCCACCAGCACTGCTGATAAAGCCTATAAGAATAGCTCCAGCCGCGACAGCCTGCACCATGGTGAGAATCTCTCTCCCTGATTTCATTTTGCTCTCCTCCCATATAAGTTAGACCGAAGGTTAAGGTTAATTGATAGACTCTTACTCAAAAGAGCTTCTTAGCAAGCTTTAACAGCCTATCCCAACCCATATCATCCGGGGGCTAGGCATCTTGCCTCTCATCCTGGGTAGGCGATCTTGCCCCGCTATCCGGAAGTTTTGGGATGGTCTATCTAATATATCAGCTATATCAGCAAAATCAGCTAAGGCCGTATTATATCTCTTGGAGCACTTAGGCCGCACTCATCATGTTGCTAAATAAGTGTGGTGAAAATTCAGACTCTCAGAAGTTAGGTGAGATACAGATCGGCTATTTTCCCTTAAGGCCATTACCCAAGAATAGGATCGAAAATAGCCTCTTGGTGAATAATTCTTATTGGTCAGGAATTTTTCAAAAAAAACAAAAAAGGCAGAAAAGCTAATCGATTAGCTTTTCTGCCTTTTCGTAAAGAACATATGGCTCGTCTAATTGTCATTTAACAGTTCTAAAAAATCTCAAAAATTTTTTCACCTTCCCCTTTTTTCGATTTTAAAGATCCGATAACTTATTTTCATTAGACCGCCATATGGAATTTTCCCTTTGTTCTAACTTATTAGACGCAAAAAGGAGGGAATCCTTACGCCTATCAAAATCAAAAAAGAGGATTAATCTTAAAAAAAGGGATTATTTTATATTTTTCCCCTTGTAGACAACCCTCTGGCCATAATTTTCACCCTCATGGCAGGTATCGCAGGTAGCTTTAGTGGCCTTGCAATATTCCGTATGACATTCAACACATTTTACATCCTGGTGGTATTCGAGAAGTGGGGTTTCATCATCTGTCAGCCGGACATCAGGATGTTTTGGATGGCAGAGAGCACAATTTGAAGCCCCGATATCCTTATTCGTATGGCAGAGAAAACAGCTACTTTTCATGTCTGGAAGGAATTTTTGCTCACCATGGGCAATATCACGATGGCAAGGCATACACTGGTATCTTGTTCCGATTTCCCTCATCACCTTGATATGTTTGGCATGGTTTAAGGTAACCGTCCGGTCAGGGCGAGCAGCTCGGTCAAGGTCCTCAATGTGGTGACATTCCTCCCGAACACATACTACTGGCTGGGTAGCCTCAAGATGGTAGTTTCCGCTGATATGATAAACCAGCGAAAAAAGGCCGGCAACTTTAGCCTTAAGGAGTCCCACTAGCCCGGGTTGGGAGTGACATTTCATGCAATTGTGCATCTCAGGATTATCCGGGCCATGTTTGGATAATTTCCAGGTAGCACCAAGTTCCTTCATTTCATGACAACTCAGACAAAACCATGAAGTACAGGTGAGCTCAATACCGGCGAACGCTATAACTCCAAATAATACTACACCTACCACTATTAGGATTATTTTCTTGCCCGTGCTCATTTTTTTCTTTTCAGCCACAACCTTTACCCTCCTCTTATAAACTTTTTGGAACAACGGTTAGATTTACGGTTTGATTTTCTTCTTGTTGGTCCTGCTGGGAGATGAAAACAATAATTCGGATTACTCAGATGTTCCCCATATTTAAAATTAGGAGAAGTAGATAAGCTGCAGGGGAAGGGTATTGAGGTAAAAGACAATAG
>JAILZY010000074.1 GCA_023512255.1 bacterium
TATTGTCTTTTACCTCAATACCCTTCCCCTGCAGCTTATCTACTTCTCCTAATTTTAAATATGGGGAACATCTGGGGTTTGTCTTGACTTCAATCCGTATTCAGGAGAAAATGATAATTGAAGAAAGTTTCTGAAGTGACTAATGAAAGTCTTTTTCTTTTTTAGCAATAGGGTTATGTGATCTAATTAACCAAGATAAGAGCAAATCTAGTAAAAATTAGGAGAATCCTATGACTGGTTTGATCCAGGTCTTTATTACGGCTTCAAGCCGTGAGGAGGGGGAGAAGATCGTCGAGGCTTTGGTGAAAAATCGCCTTGCGGCCTGCGGCCAGCTAGTGGGGCCGATCCAGAGCACCTACTGGTGGCAGGGCAGGATCGAGAGCAGTGCTGAGTGGCTGTGCCTGGTGAAATCTCAAGAAGATAAATTCAGTGAGATTGTCGGCCTGGTGAAAGAGATGCACTCGTATCAGGTTCCTGAGATTATAGCTATGCCACTGGTAGCTGTCAGCGAAAGCTATGAGCAGTGGATGAGGGAGGAACTCAACAGGCTCCCCTAAAGGTGCGGTTAGCTTCATCGACCAGCAGGTGGTAGGATCCATAATAGCGGGGTGAAAAATGAAAGGGAATCAGTTTTCTAACCCTCGCCTGCCGAGCCAGCAGACCGGCCTGATAGGCGGTCAGATGAGAGCGCTGTGCGGCTCGCTCCCTGTCCTTTTCCAGAAAGGCGGCTTCACAGAAAAAATAATCTCCCTCCTCAGCCAGAGCCAGGATCTTTTCCCGATTGCTTTCGGTATAGGCGCAATCGACTACGTAGACGATCTTCTGTCCTCGTGAAATATCAACCAGGGGCCGTAGCCGAGAAAGGGGCACTTTTTTCTCCCTGTCTGGGTCGCTTGAGCCGGAAGGAATAGTTATCAGGGTATCGTCAGGCTTTCCAGCCCTAATCGCCTCCTTTAGCTCCCTGAGCCAGGGGCCGACAGCAAGTCCCATTTCCTGGAGCTTTACTTTATTGACATTGAGGTGGTTTTTCTCCTGAAGACAGAAAGCCAGACAGGGAATAAAATGGTCCAGGCAGACTGAGCTGACCTGAAAAGCTAGCTCATCTAGCAGAAAATTTCCTGCCGGAATCATCTGCGGGGGATGCATAAGCTGAAAGCCCTCCCGGCAGGAGAAGGTGGCCTTCAGCAGATGATCATCATGGACTTCAGTAACCTCAAAGAGAAGGTTATGTTCATAGTTTCCGACCAGATTCCAGGTATAGCCTTGCAATTTTCCAGCCACGTTTTCCAAAATTCCCACCGGGCCATATAAGCGGATGTGCCGCTGTCTGCCCAACATAATTCGAAGCAGGTGGTCAAAACCGAAGAAGTGATCCATGTGGGTATGGGAAATAAAGATATCCGTAATGCGCAGGAGTTTCTTAGGTGATAGGGTAGAGAGCTGCCCCAAATCAAAGAGAATAGCCCGACGGTCAAATAGGAAATCAATATAAAGTACCGGATCACCATCGACTTTGTTAACAAAATAGGGATGAAAGATTGGTTTCATAGAGGACTCTTCAGACTTCCTTAATCAAACTTTTTCAAACTTGCCTTCTCAAGGATACATCAATAAAAATTTTTTGTCATCTGGAATTTATATAAGCTTTGATATTAAAGCAAAAATCGTGCCATAAAGTCGATACAAAGCTTCAAGCTCTAGTGTTTGTATCTTGACAAAGGATAAGGATCTTGATATAAATAAATCTATTATCTTTATTATCTTATCTCAATTATCCGTGGGGAGAGAAGCCTATGCATAAAAAAGATTTCCTGTTTACCTCTGAATCTGTTACCGAAGGTCATCCCGATAAGATTGCAGACCAGATATCAGATGCTGTCCTCGACTTTATCCTAGCTCAGGATCCTCTGGCCAGGGTAGCATGTGAAACAATGGTTACCACCGGATTGGCTTTTGTGGCTGGAGAGATCACAACCAGTTGTTATGTTGATATTCCTAAGATTGTTCGCAACACTATTCGGGAAATCGGCTACACTGATGCAGCATATGGATTTGATTGTGAAACCTGCGCCGTGATTACCTCAATTGATGAGCAGTCGCGTGACATTGCTCAAGGAGTTGATATTGGAGGAGCTGGTGATCAGGGGATCATGTTCGGTTATGCCTGTAGAGAAACCGATGCTCTGATGCCCATGCCAATCATGCTAGCCCATAGACTGGCTCAGAGGCTAAGTGAGGTACGCAAAAAAGGTATTCTCCCCTATCTTCGGCCAGATGGCAAGAGTCAGGTAACTCTTGAGTACGTGGACAACAAGCCCGTACGGGTTGAGGCTGTGGTTGTCTCTGCCCAGCACAGTCCTGAGGTTGACATCGAAACCTTGAAAAGGGATATAATCAATCATGTTATCCGGGAGGTAATCGATCCCTCGATGATCGACGATGAAACCATGTTTTTCATCAACCCGACCGGACGGTTTGTCATCGGTGGGCCCCAGGGTGATGCGGGGCTAACGGGAAGAAAGATCATTGTCGATACCTACGGGGGGCTAGGCAGTCACGGCGGAGGTGCCTTTTCGGGAAAAGATCCCACTAAGGTAGATCGCTCGGCCTCATATATGGCCCGCCATATAGCCAAAAATATCGTCGCGGCCGGCATTGCCGACAAGTGTGAGGTTCAACTAGCCTACTCAATCGGCGTGGATAAGCCAGTCTCGATCATGGTTGATGCCTTCGGAACGAGCCGAATCCCTTTAAAGAAGATCAGGGATATTATTTGGAAAAATTTTGATCTCACCCCGCGGGGAATTATTAACTACCTTGATCTTCGGCGTCCTATCTATAAAAAGACGGCAGCCTACGGACATTTTGGAAGATCAGAACCAGAGTTCACCTGGGAGCTAACTGATAAAGCAGATGATCTGCGAAAAGATGCCGGACTGTAAAGAAGTAGCATTTTCCCTTACCTGTTGATGGAAAATCTTTCAGCAGAATTCAAATAATTGCTGGAAAAAAAGATGGTAAAGGAATATACTACTGTTAGTAAAGAGTTAGCATCAAGTAGTTAATGTATTATGCATGACCATACTCTTTAGGGATAAGGAAGGGAGACGGTGGGGGGATCTTTCTCTTATCCTGCCGCCTCCCTCGGCGACTTCAAAGGTATTGTTTCAAAGATATTGAAAGACCGCAAGATATGATGAAAAGATATCCCCGGCAGAAAAAATTACTCCTTGCAGCAGTAGTAGGAATTCTGCTTGGGGGAGTGCTCCTTTTCCTAAGACAAATTGGCATCTGGCGGCACCAGATGGTGAGCGGCCCGCTTTCCCAGTCGGTGATTCTAAATAAGGCAGATATAGAGGTCAAGAAGATGGAACTATCAGAGACTGAGGCTGGGGAACTTGCCTGGAATCTGAAAGCCGAAAAGGCTCAGGTTTATGAAAAAGAGGGAGTTGCCTATCTGCAGGGTATCAGTCTGGAGTACCTGTTGAATGAAGGCGAGGAGGTAATACTAACCAGTGAGCGGGGGAGAATCGGATTAGCACAGAAAAACGTATTCCTTCAGGGGAACGTAGATGCTTCATCACACCAGATACAACTCAAGACCAATACCCTTTCCTGGAACAGAGAAAAGAGAATGCTTATGACCGAAGATCTAGTCTGGCTGAGAAGGGAAAATATTGAAATTACCGGCGAGGGCATGGTCGCCGACATAGGTCTGGGGAAAATCAAATTGAATAAAAATATAAGGACAGTGATCCATTGATTTATGACTATTTTTTTTATAATAAGACCAAGGGAGAAGGATATATTCTCACCTTCCTGATGGTCATAATACTTTTGCTCCGCTCGACTGTGACCTCACCAGCAGAGAGAGAAAAGGCCCAACCACATATCGGACAAACGAAAGAAGCCAAAATTTTGATTACCTCCGATCAGGTAGAATTTGATCCTCGCAACGAGATTGCCGTTTATACGGGCCGGGTCACTGTAACCCAGGGAAATACGATCTTGCAAGCTGATCGGATAGAGGTGCACTTTGCTGACAAAGGCAAAAGTATCACCTTGATCAAGGCGATAGGTAATATTAAAATTACCCAGGAAGACAGGATAGTTACTGCTGAGGAAGGGATATATTATCAACAGGATCGAAAAATGATTCTAACGGGCAACCCAATTACTAGGCAGGGAGACAATTGCATCAGTGGAGATAAGATCGTCTACTTCTGGGATCAGGGCAGGGCGATGGTTGAAGGGAACGTTAAGGCTACGATCAGCATGGACAAACAAAAAATGGAAATGTTGAGGCCAAACTAGATTGTGCTTGAGGCCCGAGGTCTTATTAAAAGGTATAAAGGACGAACAACGGTCAAGGGAGTGAGCTTCTACCTTGATCGGGGAGAGGTAGTGGGGCTGCTTGGACCCAATGGTGCGGGAAAGACTACTACCTTTCGAATGATTATCGGCTTAATCAAGTCAGAGGGAGGAGGAATATTTCTTGATGGCACTGAGATTACCCACTTGGCCATGTACCGGCGGGCTAATCTGGGAATTAGCTACTTGGCGCAGGAATCCTCGATTTTTAGAAAATTGAATGTCGAACAGAATATTATGGCTATACTTGAAACACTTGATTTGGATTCGGCAGAGCGCCAGCGGCAGCTAGAAATGTTACTAGCTGAGCTAAACCTGACTGATTTGGCAAAATATGAAGCCGATATTCTTTCCGGAGGAGAGCGCAGGAGAGTAGAGATTACGCGGGCTTTGGTGACTTCTCCCTCCTTTATCCTCCTAGATGAGCCGTTTGTAGGCATTGATCCCAAAGCCGTGGTCGGGATACAGAATATCATCAGAAATTTGAAAAAAAAAGGTATTGGGGTATTGATTACTGATCATAATGTCCGAGAGACTCTAACCATTACCGATCGGGCTTACATCATGTATGATGGTGAAATTCTGATTTCCGGCACTACTGCAGATTTGATCAAAGACGCTAGGGTCAAGGACCTTTATCTGGGGGAGAGTTTCCGGATGTAATCTCTTGACAGGGATAATTTATTATGTTATTGTTATTAAAGAATATCTGGCTATTTTTAAAATTATAAATGTATGTCTTAATAACTGGAAAGGAGGTCCTTTGAACAATGACGAAAGCTGATCTTGTGATGGAGGTAGCTAAGTTAACAGACTTAACCAAAAAAGAGACCGAAACGGTAATTAAAACCATATTCGGCAGCATCACTACCGCCTTGAGTGAAGGAGATAAGGTGGAGCTTAGGGGTTTTGGGAGCTTTCGGATAAGAAATCGGAAAGCCAGGCAGGGGAGAAATCCCAAAACTGGTGACATGGTGAATGTACCGGCCAAAAAGGTACCATTTTTCAAAGCGGGAAAGGAACTGCGATCGTTAGTTGATTACTGCTGATTCTGACAAGGTGAAAGAGCAAGGGTTGAAGATATCGAATGTCGATGAAGGGCATCGAATCACCCTTGACAGGAGATATTAACTGAAGAGAGGTATCGTTATGGCGCTGGAGATGAAGCAAACCTTAAACATGAAGTTGACGCACCGGCTAATGATGACTCCGATGTTGCAGCAGTCAATCAAGTTATTGCAGCTATCGAAACTCGAATTGACCCAGCTCATTCACCAGGAATTGCAGGAAAATCCCATGCTGGAGGAATTATCATTAGAGCCGCCTTCAGATTTCGGGTCAGAGGAAATCGAACAGCGGGATATCAACCCTGAAGATATTCGGCTCGGCAGTGAGGAAAACGGCTTCGATAATGCAGAAAGGGAGCTAGATTGGGAAAACTTCATTGATGATGACCTTGTGGACACCAATCGGCTCTCGATTTTGGGTGGTGATGACCGAGAGCTACCCCCTCTGGAAAATATCCTGACTAAGCCTCAGTCGCTGCAAAATTATCTTCTCTGGCAACTCCGTATGACCTCCTCGATTAACGAACATGAGTTTCGGATAGGGGAGATGATTATTGGTAATATCGATGAGAACGGCTATCTTTGTGCTACAGTTGAAGAAATGGCCAAGGTTTTAGGGCTGGAAGATGCCAGAGAGGTTGAAAGGGTACTCCAGGTGATCCAAAACTTTGATCCAGCCGGGGTCGGGGCCAGAACTCCTCAAGAATGTCTGCTGCTCCAAGTTAAAGAGGAAGAGCCAACAGCCTCATTAATTAGAAAAATTATTCAAAATCATATCAATCATTTGGAATCGAGAGAGTATCAGGCGATCGCCAAAAGCCTAGGTATCAGCCTGGCCAAAGTAAAGGAGCTGGCCGATATCATTCTCACCTACGATCCTAAGCCTGGTCGGCGCTTCAACCCTGATGTTTCTCATTATATTGTCCCTGATGTATTTGTCTATAAAATGGGAGACGATTACGTCATCTCTTTGAATGACGAAGGACTGCCGCAGTTGCGGGTAAGTAATATTTACAGAAAGATTCTCCGTAAAGGGAAAAATGTTCCCGATAATACCCGAAAGTATATTGAGGAGAAGTTGCGGTCCGCTGTCTGGCTGATTAAAAGTATTCAGCAGAGACAGAGAACGCTATATAATGTAGCCAAGAGCATTGTTAACTTTCAGCGGGAGTTCCTCGATAAGGGAATCGCTTACCTCAAACCCTTGACTCTGGTGGATGTCGCTAATGATATTTCAATGCATGAGTCAACCATTAGCCGGGTTACTACTAACAAATACATGTATACTCCCCGGGGAATTTTTGAGCTGAAATTCTTTTTTAATTCCGGACTGAAGAAAAAAGATGGCGATTATATCTCTTCTGTCCGGGTCAAAGAATTGCTCCGTGAATTGATCAAAAATGAAGATGCTCGAAAACCCTACAGTGATACTCAGATTCTGAAATTACTACAACAGCAAGGCGTGGTAATTGCCAGAAGAACGATTGCTAAGTACCGTGATGAGTTGCACATATTACCCTCTCAAAAAAGAAAAGTGGTCCTCCCTGACTAAGTACGCGGACCAAAAGTTATTTAACTTTCCTGGACAAAAGTTGACGATCTTTTTCTTCGGAGAGGGAAATCTTCTCGCTGCTGTTATCTGCTGCTTTTTCACCCGCATGGATAGGGGATTGACGAGTGGGCTGATAAAAAATTTTCTTTTTTCTATATTTTTAAGGAGGTCCTGACAATGCAAGTCCTGATTACGGGTAGGCATATGGAGATGACCGAGGCCTTACAGGATTATGTAAAGAGTAAAGTTGAGCGAGTGGGCAAATATCTGGAAAACATTAAAGAGGCTGACGTCATCCTGTCGGTAGAAAAATATCGTCATTCTGCCGAAGTAACCATTAAAGCCAACGGGATCATCATCAATGGAGAGGAAGAAACCGATGATATGTATAGCTCTATTGATTTGGTGATGGAAAAAATCGAGCGGCAGGTAAAAAAATATAAGGAGAAGATTCGTCAGCACAAGACCAAACAGCCGCTGAAAGAGGTGGTTATGGGTACGGATATGTTTGCCTCGGAAAAAGAGGAGGAAGGTGCGGCTAAGCTGATTAAGACCAAACGAGTGGCTATTCAACCGATGAGCCTAGATGAGGCGATCATGCAGATGGATCTAACCAATGAAAATTGCTTCGTGTTCATGAATCCGGCCTCAAATTCTGTAAGCGTGATTTACCGGTCTAAGGATGATAAATTGGTACTAATTGAGCCTGAGTTCCAATAAGCGCCCGAGACAGTTAGTGTAACGGAGGGAAATTTCTATGAGGGTCTTGGATTACTTGCCGGAGGAGGTCATTGAAGCGGAGCTAAAAGCTGAAACCAAGATAGAGGTACTGAGAGAATTGGTTCAACTTCTGGTGAACAACAATAAAATTCGAAACCCAGATAAGGCTCTTGAGGTTTTGCTAGAGAGGGAAAAGCTTGGCAGTACCGGAATTGGAGATGGGGTAGCTATCCCTCATGCTAAATTTAACGATATCAAAAACTTAGTAGCTGCTTTTGGTCGATCTCGAAAAGGGGTTAATTTTGAATCACTGGATAATAAGCCAGCACACCTATTCTTCTTATTTCTAGCACCGGAAAATTCAGCTACTCTTCATCTAAAGATCCTGGCTAGGATCTCTCGGCTTCTGAAAAAACCTACCTTTCGAGAGGCTTTAATGCAGGCCAAAAATAGCGCTGATATTTACCGGGCTATTGCTGAGGAAGAAAAAGACGTTATAGGATAAAAAAAAAAAGCGAGAAAATGCTCGCCCCAAAATTCTTAACTATCCAAGAACTGTTAAACGAACAGACAGAGCGGCTGCAGCTAAAAGTCCTAAGTGGGGAGGAGGGACTGAACCGCAAGATCTCTTCTCCTCGTATCCAAAGACCTGGCCTGGCTCTGGCGGGCTATTTTGCCCAGTTGAGGGCAGAGCGGATCCAGGTACTAGGGAGCACTGAATTGTCCTTCATGGATACCCTCTCAAGCGAGCGCCGTCAACAGGTTTTAGAGGATATTTGTCAAATACCCATCTCCTGCTTTATCCTGACGAAGGGTTTGTTTCCTCCACCAGAGATGATCTCTATAGGAAACAAATATAAAATTCCCATATTGCAATCCAGCCTTCAAAGTTCCCTCTTCATCCGACAGATTTCTATTTACTTAGAAGAAAAATTGGCCCTTGAGACGAGCATTCATGGGGTTTTGATGGATATCTATGGCCGTGGAGTTCTCCTGCTTGGCAAAAGCAGTATCGGCAAGAGTGAATGTGCCTTAGACCTCATCGTTCGAGGGCATCGGTTAGTCTCGGATGATATGGTCAATATCAAGCTGCTGCCCCCTGACATATTAATTGGCAGCGGTCCGGAACTAATCCGCTACCATATGGAGCTACGGGGCCTTGGAATTATCAATATCAAGGATCTGTTTGGAGTAGCGGCTGTTCGTTATCGGAAAAAGATTGAGCTGGCGGTAGTGATGGAAGAGTGGAAACAAGAGTGTGAGTATGATCGGCTAGGGCTTGAGGAGAGCACTATAAATATCTTGGGAGTTGATATTCCTTTGATCAAAATGCCGGTAGCCCCGGGCAGAAATATGGCCATAATTATTGAAGTGGCCGCCCGAAATCAGCTGCTGAAGGAAAGCGGCTATTATTCGGCCCGTGAGTTTGATCAAAAGGTGATCAATATATTGAGAAAAAAATCCAAGGCCAAATTTATCTAGCTTTTTATCAAGAGAGGGCAAGATGGAAAATAACTTAGTCGGAGTAGTTATCGTCGCTCACGGGAACTTAGCGCAAGAGCTACTAAAAAGTGCAGAGCTCATCGTTGGCCCGCTCCAGCAGGTGAAAGCCGTCTCTGTGGATTCGAGAAACGGGGTAGAGCAGGTGAGGCATGATATTCAAGTGGCCATCGAAGAGGTTGATGCCGGCTCGGGAGTGTTAATCTTAACGGATATGTTCGGAGGAAGTCCTTCTAACCTGAGCCTATCCTTTTTGTCCACCAAACGCATCGAGGTCGTCACGGGAGTGAATCTTCCAATGCTCTTGAAATTGGCTACCTATCGCCAGGGACACTGCTTGGAGGAAATTAAAGAAACCGTGTATACTTACGGTCGAGAAAAGATCATTATTGCCAGTGATCTATTGAACAAGAAACTAGAGGGGAAAAAAGCCAAGATGTAGAAAATAGGCTATAGAAATTTTAAGGGCAGCACCAAGTGAAAGAGCTGACAGGTGATGTTTTTTATCAATTTTAATTCATTTTTAAACAAAGTGTAGATCTTGTTATGCCGATAGTGTTAGTGCGGATAGATGAAAGATTAATTCATGGTCAAGTGATTGTCGGATGGGTAAAATTCCTAAAGGCCACGGCAATCATTGTGGTTGATGATGAAATTGAAAAAGATAAGTTGCGGCTTGAGGCCATGAAACTTGCCGTGCCGGAACATATCAAGGTAGAGGCTTATAGTGTCGCCTTGGCCGTGGAAAAATATCTTCATCATGATCTGCCTGATAGAAATGTGATCATCCTTTTTTCCAGACTGAAGGATTTTAAAAGGTCCCTAGATCTTGGCTTTACCACCCGGGAAGTGAACGTGGGTTGTGTTCATTCTGGAGAGATAAAGATACTAAGCAATATAGCTATTAAGGCAGAGGAGGCATACTACTTGGTAGAAATTCAGAAAAGCGGGATACATCTAGATTTGCGCGCTCTGCCTGGGGATAAGCGAATCGAATTGCAGGATATTCCCATTTATCGAAAATTGATCGGACAAAAATAAAAATATCTTAGGGGAGATAGATTTTGAAAAAAAAATATCTTATCTTAGGAATACATAATCACCAGCCAATGGGGAATTTTGATTTTGTTTTTGAAGAGTGTTACCAGAAGGCATATCTCCCCTTTTGGGAAGTATTGAAAAGACACCCCGGCATCAAGATAAGTCTTCACTACTCGGGGATATTGTGGAACTGGTTTTTGGGAAAAAACTCTCCCCTTTTGGATATCCTGGTTGATATGATCCATCGGGGGCAGGTGGAATTAATGAGCGGCGGCTATTATGAGCCAATTTTGCCGATTCTGCCAGATGCGGACAAGGTAGGGCAGATCAAAAAATTAAACCGGTTTCTCACCGAACACTTCCATATCAAGCCCAGGGGGATGTGGCTGGCTGAGCGAGTCTGGGAGCCTCATCTGGTGCGCTATATTTGCGAGGCTGAAATTGAGTATCTGGCGGTCGATGACCTGCACTTTCGCTCTGCTGGGGTTCGCGAGGAGGACCTGTGGGGTTATTACCTTACCGAAGAGCAGGGAAATCTGCTAAAAGTTTTCCCCGGCAGCAAGTATCTTCGCTACACGATTCCGTTCAAATCCCCTCAGGTAACGATTGACTATCTCCTCAATGGAGGCGGAGGAAAAGGAAACCTGCGGGTTATGGCCGATGACGGGGAAAAATTCGGTGTTTGGCCGGGCACCTATGAGCTGGTTTATAATCAGGGGTGGCTGGATAAATTTTTCACCCTAATTGAAAAGCATCAGGATGTGCTTGAGACTGTAACCTTCAGCGAATATGTAGATATGTTTCCTCCCCTGGGGAGGATTTATCTGCCAACAGCCTCATATTCAGAAATGGAAGAGTGGGCTCTGCCGATCGAGACTGCGGAAGAATTCATTGCTCTTGAAAAGATGATCAACACAACCCAAGAGCTTGCCCAGACCGTCAAACCTTTTGTCAAGGGAGGATTCTGGCGCAATTTTTTGAGCAAGTATTCGGAAAGCAACAATATCTACCAAAAAATGTTATGGGTCAGTAAACAAATCGAAAGATGTCAGAGCAAAGAGGCTGGTTCTAATTCTCCTCCCCCAGCCTGGCTTGAGCAAGCACGAGATGAGCTGTGGATGGGTCAATGCAACGATGCTTACTGGCATGGGCTTTTTGGTGGTCTATATCTTCCCCATTTGCGGGATGGACTATATAATCACTTAATTAAAGCGGAGAACATCATTGATGAGCAACTCCATCCGACAGAGAACTGGATCGAGTGTCTCCCTGTAGATATTGATGGGGATGGAATAAAGGAAATCCTGGTCAAAACCTCTCGTCTGATCTTCTGGGTCGATATGGACGCAGGAGGGACAATAAATGAGCTGGACTATCGACCAAAGGCTTTCAATTTAATTAACTCCCTAATGAGAAGAAAAGAAACCTATCACCAGAAGCTAATGCAGGGATCGCTCATCGGAGCAGACGACAATGACAGCTATGTAGTAAAAAGTATCCATGAGATTACGGCTAGCAAGGAAAAGGATCTTTCCGAGCTCCTTTATTATGATCGATATGCCCGAAATTGTCTGCTCGATCATTTCATCTCTCCGCAGGCCACGCTCAGGGAGTTCAGTCGGCTGGAGTACCAAGAATATGGAGATTTTATTACTGGAAACTACCAGAAGAAGCAAATCGAATCGACTCAAGAGAGTCTCCAAATCGATCTTTTTCGCGATGGTTGCCTGTTAATTGAGGGAGAGCATATTCCATTTCGAGTGGAGAAGCAGATAGGGATTTGGGCAGATAAATCGGAACTAGCTTTTGAGTACCGACTGGTCAATTTAGGAAAGTTGGCAGTTCAATGCAGATTTGGGGTAGAATTCAATGTGAATCTTCTGGCTGGACGAAGCCGTGATAGGTACTATCAAGTACCCGGCGTTGTCCTTGAAGATCGGCAGATGGCCAGTTGGGGTGGACTGGAGCAGGTTAAAGAGATTCACCTGGTGGATGAAGCCCTCGGTCTGATTGTCTCTTTTGATTTTATCACTCCTCCTAACGTCTGGAGATTTCCAATCGAAACCGCCTCCAATTCTGAATCAGGATTTGAACGGGTTTATCAAAGTTCGGTTATCCTGCCTCATTGGGATCTTAACTTGCGCCCAGAACAGGTATGGACCTGCCGTTTCCGATTGCAGATTGCCAACTACAATCATAACTAGTAAAACTATAACCATAACTAGTAGCAGAAAGGATAAAGGTAAACCCCACGCCTTCACTCTATAGCAATCTATAGAAAGTGAGCAGACCCAATACAGAAAGGAGAAAGGGTTTGGGGGTGATTAAGCAAATTTTTGAAATCAGTCTCATCGGTGGGCTGATAAATTTGGATGATGTCCCGCTGACTCAAACGATGATCTCGCAGCCGATTGTAGCTGCTCCTCTGATCGGCTGGATGTTTGGCGATTTGCAAGCCGGCCTGGTGATCGGGGCATTCTTTGAGCTTATGATGGTTTACCTTTTGCCGATTGGCTGCTCAGTTCCCTTAGATGGCTCTCTGGCTGCGATTATCGCTACCGGAATCTACCTCCTGGTCGGATCATCCCCCGGAGGGCAGCCTGAGGCTCTGATCAGCCTGGCCATTCTATCAGCCCTTCCCTCCTCAGCCATTGCCCAAAAGCTAAGCGTCTTGGTCAGAGAGGTCAATAATAGGATTTCTGATCGAGCTCAGGCAGTGGTCTTGGATAAAACTCCAGGCAAAATCGATCTTCTCCACTTCAGTGGAATTGGGCTTTTTTTCCTTCGCTCATTCAGCCTGTGTCTGATAAGTCTGCTCATTGCTGTCCCGCTAATCAGAAGTGTTATTCCCTTTTTATCCCCAGGGTTAGTTCGTGGCTTAAAGCTTTTGTATTTTGCCTATCTAATGATCGGCATTGCCCTGCTCTTTGACGCCTTTCGAAGTCGGGATACCTATTGGTTGTTTGCCCTAAGCTTTTTACTAGCCACACTTTTTTCTACTGTCTGGCCATTGCCGGCTTGGATGGCCTTTGGGATGCCCTGTGTGCTGGCGGGAGCAGGGTATGGAATAAGAGAAAGGCTAAGGGGGAAGTATGGCTGTAGATAGTGGAAAATCAATGAGACAGAACGCCCCCTGCCTAAGTAAGCTTGATTTGCTTAGGGTTATTATCCGCTCTTTTATCTTTCAAGGCAGTTGGAATTTTAAGAAGATGCAAAATGTCGGCTTTGCTTTTTCAGCCGCTCCTGCTCTTCGGCGGCTCTATCCGGATCAGAAAGAGCAAGAAGCAGCCCTGGGTCGGCATCTTGAATTTTACAACTCTCACCCCTATATGGCCTCTTTTGTTCTGGGAGCCATTATCAAAATGGAGGAGCGGCACTCAAAAGGGGAAGATATCAAAATAGAGGATATCCTAACGTTTAAAAAGGCTATGATGGGACCGATGGGTGCTTTGGGAGATTCTTTTTTCTGGGCCTCCTGGCGACCCTTCCTCGGTGCCCTGGCTGCCGCGCTGGCTCTGATTGGCTGGAAATTGACTCCGATTGCTTTTCTTCTCGTTTACAATATCCCTCACTTCTACGTAAAATTTTTTGGCTTTTGGCAAGGCTATATTCTCGAGAGGGGAATTGTAGAGCAGATTAGAAAGTATGATTTATTTCGATGCAGTGCTCACCTGAAATCTTTTATGTTAATTATACTTGGAGCGATGATCCCGGTTGTGATAAAATTGGAGTGTAAGCCGCCGTCACTTTGCTTAAACCTGATAGAGAAGCTCGGAATTGTGCTGGGAATCCTGATAATTTCGGAATTTTTCCGTCGAAAGATCACCTTGACTAGGTTATTGGTTATTACGAGTAGTATTTGCATCTTATT
Source organism: bacterium (assembly GCA_023512255.1). GTDB lineage: Bacteria > SZUA-182 > SZUA-182 > DTGQ01 > DTGQ01 > DTGQ01. The sequence continues at coordinate 14,123 of JAILZY010000074.1, forward strand.
AGGGATATTGAATATTCTTAAGTAAGTAAAAAATGATAAATAAAAATTTTTCTGACCTTTTAATCTTTATCTGCTAGTCAAGACGCCGGGGGAACTATGCCAAAGCAGACAGTATTTATTAAAAACAAGTTAGGCTTACATGCGCGAGCTGCTAGCCAGATTGTCAATCTGGCCTCTCAGTATACCTCAGAAGTAACGATTCAGAAAGGGAATGTTACGGCCAATGGAAAAAGCCTTCTCGGGATATTGACTCTTGATGCTCCCCTGGGTAGCGAATTGCTGATAGACGTGAATGGTTCCGATGCACAGGAGCTGCTGACTAAGCTGGTAGAATTGATCGAAAATAAATTTGGAGAGAAAAATTGATTAGTAGGGAAGACTCCTTGATTTTTAATTATTTACCTTGGGTGAGAGGTATGGAGGTCGATTTTTAATGTTGAAAGGAGTAGGGGTATCACCGGGCATTAGCATCGGTAAAGCCTTTTTACTAGATAGAAGAAAAATTAAGGTTGAAAAATTTACCATTGCTGCTGAAATGGTAGAGGGAGAAGTAGCTCGGTTTATGGATGCTCTTCAAAAATCCCGAGAGCAGCTACTCCAGGTAAAGGAAAAACTCACCCAAGACCTCGGTGGTGATCAGGCACATGCCCATATTGTGGATGTCCATATCCTTATCCTTGAAGACGAGATGCTGGTCAACGAGGCCATAAAGATCGTAAGAGAAGAACGGGTCAATGCAGAATGGGCTCTGCGTAAGGTGTTGACTCGATTTGCCAACATCTTCGATCAAATCGAAGACCCCTACATGAAGGAGCGCAAAAGCGACATCGAACACGTAGGCCAGAGGATCCTTCATAATCTAGCCGGGGAAAAAATGAGAAGCCTTGATGGATTTGATGAGGATGTTATTGTAGTCGCTCACGATCTATCCCCGGCTGATACGGCTCAGATGCACCAGAGCAGGGTGATTGGTTTTGCTACTGATCTGGGGGCCAGAACTTCACATACGGCCATTATGGCCCGCTCACTAGAAATTCCGGCAGTGGTTGGCCTGGAAAATATTTGCACCTTTGTCAAAACCGGCGATCCAATTATCATTGACGGCACCGATGGAGTGGTGATCGTTAAACCAACCCCGGAAGAGTTTCGTGAATACCTAGAGAAGCAGCGCAGATATAAATACGTTATCCAGGAGCTCTTAAAATATAGTGATCAGCCAGCCGAGACCTTGGATGGATACAAGATTGATATCATGGCCAATATCGAATTCCTGGACGAAATTCCCCATGTATTGAGCCGTGGAGCGGAAGGAATCGGGCTGTATCGAACCGAATTCTTCTACATGAATAGCCCCAAATTGCCTACAGAAGAAGACCATTTTCGGGTCTATAAGCGGCTAGCTGAACAGGTAAGCCCTCGTCAAGCAACCATTCGTACCCTAGACCTTGGGGGAGACAAAATAGAGTCTACGCTTCACGTGGCCGACGAACCTAATCCTGTACTGGGCTTGCGGGCTATTAGGTTCTCTCTAAAGCACTCAGATCTTTTCCGCCTCCAATTGCGGGCCATTCTGCGGGCCAGCGCCTATGGGAAATTGCGCATTATGTACCCGATGATTTCCGGCATTGAGGAACTCCGGCAGGCTAATCTCATCCTGGCTGAAGTCAAAGATGAGCTGTCTTCACAGGGAATTTATTTTGATGAGGATATCCCGGTGGGAGTGATGATCGAAATCCCCTCGGCTTCAATCACTGCTGATCTTCTGGCCAAAGAGGCTGATTTTTTCAGCATCGGCACCAATGACCTAATCCAGTATTCCATTGCTATTGATCGGGGAAATGAACACGTGGCCTACCTGTATGAGCCGCTGCATCCGGCTGTCCTTCGATTGATCAAGCGTACCGTAGAGGCTGGGCATGCTGAGGGCATCCCGGTAGGTATGTGCGGAGAAATGGCAGGAGATCCTTTATCAACACTGATCCTGTTAGGGCTAGAGTTGGATGAGTTCAGCATGAATACTGCCTCGATCCCAATCATCAAACAAATTATCCGCTCCGTTCGACTGGAGCAGGCTACGGAGCTGGCATATAAAGCCTTGTCTTTTTCTACGGCCAAAGAGATCGAAGAATTTGTGCGTAGGGAAATGAGCGCGAAATTTCCAGAGTTTTTTTAAGAGTTACTCTTAATATTCTCTTAAATATAAAATATAAACCTTGAAGCTCTTAAGATATACACCTTGAAAGCAAGTGAGTTTTTCTCTTGCCCAAGATGCTGATCCTTGAGTATAATAAGGAGCATCAGGAGGGGCGTCAGACTGAGGCGCAATCGTCTCCTATAGTTTTAATTTGCTAAGCAGTTCAATCGCCGGCGTAGCTCAGTGGTAGAGCAGCTGATTCGTAATCAGCAGGCCGCGGGTTCGAATCCCATCGCCGGCTCTTCTTTTAAAACCAAAAGAGGGGTTGCCGATTAGGTTCGGCAACCCCTTTGCTGTTTCGTTGGGACAATAAGCAAGCCGATATTAGATAAATCAATAAGCTTAACCAGTATCTCCTTATTCTCATAGCCGATAAGTAAATATTAATACTAATTTATTGACACTGATTCCATTAGTAGTTAAAATTAAATTATAGACGGAATTTTTTCTTTATTTTAAATTAAGAGAGATGGAATAACTCATGGCCTATGATGCAAAAGCGATTGCCAATTATTTCTTAGACTTGGCTAAATCCAAGGGAGAAAAACTAACCCTCATGAAATTGCTAAAGCTTATTTATTTCGCCCATGGGTGGCATCTGGCGATCACAGGAAAGCCATTAATCGACGAGCAGGTCGAAGCCTGGCAATACGGCCCAGTCATTCCATCTGTCTATCACGAATTTAAAGGCTTTGGAAACCAGCCAATAACCAGATCCGAAATCGATCCTCAATTGTTGAAACTTTTTGATATTGAAGTACCTGCTATTCATGAGGATGATTCTTTTACAAAATCCCTGCTTAATAAAATATGGGATACCTATGGAGCAGATGTTCCCCATGTTTAAATTAGGAGGAGGAGATAAGCCGCAGGGGAAGGGTATTGAGGTAAAAGATAATAGTA
>JAILZY010000075.1 GCA_023512255.1 bacterium
CCTAATAAGAGCTAAGCCCCTTCGAGGGTTTATGGTTGTTCTGATATAGGGTTTATGGTGTCTGATATATAAGAGCGGTGAAGATTATGTCAGGATAGATAGATCCTTTAAGATTATCAGGATCAATAGATCACTGGCGGTTTTTAATATAAGGAGGATAAGGCAATGAAAGCACGAGATATTATGACTGCTAATCCGAGCTCTTGCCATCCCAAAGATCGACTGTGCAGTGCAATCAATATTATGAGAGAACATAACGTCGGCGTGGTGCCGGTAACCGATGGGGCAGATGGAAGGCATCTTGTCGGCATCATCACTGACCGCGACGTTGCTTTGAGTCTTGGAGCCGAAGAGAAGGCCTGTTCTCAACTTAATGTTGAATCCTGCATGAGCAGGCAGGTTTTTTTCTGCTATCCAGATGATGATCTCAAAAAAGTTGAGCAAATCATGAAGGAGCACAAGGTTCGGCGGGTGCCAGTAGTTGATCAAGAGGGAACGCTTCAGGGAATTATTGCTACCGCCGATATTGCCAGAGAGGTTCTCAAAGAGAAGAGGGAAGGACGAGCTGAGGTGCCTGAAACCGATCTGGCCGAGATCCTGGAGGCGGTTTCATTGAGCTCCTAACCTGAAAAGACCGGATAATCCGAGGGGAGGCAAGCTTTTAGCAAAACAATTTGCTTGAGCCCATCTCCCTTCTGAAAGGGCCAGGGAGGGTAAGAGATAGACGTTATCTCCCCGGCCCTTTTGGCTATTTTTCAGGCCTTCCAAACTTGACTTATTTTTTGAGAATCAGCTCTCGACCGCTTGAATCAAGGTGCAGCGATCCAAATTGAATCGATCTGACGCGCTGCTTTGGCTGAAGCGGAGTGAGGCAGGAAAACTGCTTTCGCTTTAGATCTACCTCCTGAATGATCCCCAGAGCCAGGGTATCGTTCATTTCATCGCAGAACCCGATGAGGAGCCCTTGCCAGTGCTGTACGGATTGAAAATCTGGCAGGTGTCCATGGAGTCCTAAGCCGGCGAAAGCAAAATTCACCACCTTGGCTTCATGAAAATATTTGCGGAACTGCTCCTGACGATATTCCCATCGCTGATCCGTGGATTTTGGCTGAACAGCCTCTGATATCGGAAATCGTCGAAGGGATAGCGATCGTCGGTAAGAGAAATTCCTGAGCAGTACCTCTAATTCCCTACCCTTCTGTAGAGCGATAAGATGGGTAGGATTCACCAGGTCGATTTTTTGGAATTTAAATTCAAGGCCGATCCTGCCTGTAACAAAGCCACAAGTGTCCAGGACGATCCCGTCTACTCTCTGCCGGATAGCCTTATCCATCATTGTCCGCACTGCCACTAGGGTTTGCAAAAGATGCCCGATTGGTGAAGTTGAACCAACAAAGCGGAGAAAGAGAGGGCTTTCCTCCCCTTCTGTGGGCGAGACAATGCGCATCCCTACGGTGGCAGGAGGGCCGAGAATAGATTGTCCAAGATCTGAGTCGATCCAAGCCACTCGACGTCCTAGATGACATATTTGAGAAACCAGGTAGCGACACAGGGTGGATTTTCCGGTATCATTTTCTCCCAGGGTGAAGATAATAAATCGACGATGATACTCTTCAATATCCTTAACCAGTCTCACCCATTCTTCAGGTATTTTATCGATAGTCATTTTACCTTACCTCATTTTTCCAAAAAGGGCCGATAACTCTAAAATAACATACCCTATTTTACAATTTTTCACAATAATAAAACCGCCAGATGCCATATTGTAGGGATAGTTTCCGATTAAGAATAAAAGTATTATAGAGGAGATGCTTTCTCAGGAAAAGGGGGCAGCGTGTGGTATGGGCAGAGCTGACAGAGCGAAAATTAAAGCTCCGGATTTCCCATCGGGACTTGTCTGGTATAATACCCGCCACCCCATCTCATTGAAGGAGCTGAGGGGGAAAGTAGTACTTTTGGATTTTTGGTCCTATTGTTGCATTAACTGTCTTCATGGTATTTCTGATCTAGGGCGGCTTGAGGAAAAATATCCAAATGAGATAGTGGTCATCGGAGTCCATTCGGCCAAATTTAATGCTGAACAAAAGGAAGAAAATATTAGGCGAGCTATCATGCGACATGGAATCCGGTATCCAGTGGTAAATGACAAGGATCTGCTCATCTGGCATTTGTACGATATTCGTGCCTGGCCAAGCTTTGCCCTTATTGACCCGGATGGCAACCTGATAGGTATTAGCGCTGGTGAGGGAATCTATGAGTCATTCAGCACCATTATCGACAGTATCATTCAGGAATATGACCGAGAAGGGAAAATTAATCGTTCTCCAATCCAATTTGAGCCGGAAACATTACCTGTAATTGACTCGTTCCTCTCTTTTCCAGGTAAGGTTTTGGCTGTTGAGAGTTCAAACCATCTTTTTATCGCTGATACCAATCATCATCGGATTATCATGGCCACTCTGGATGAGTTAGCTGTGCAGATGATTATCGGCCAGGGAGAGGCGGGGTTTCGGGATGGAAATTTCATGATCGCCCAATTCAAACACCCACAAGGTATGGCCGCTCACGGGGATTTTCTCTATGTGGCGGATACGGAAAATCACGCTATTCGACAGGTTGATCTGAAAAATCGCCAGGTAATAACCCTGGCTGGAAACGGCCGTCAGGCTCGGCGGATTAATTCCGGCTATGGGCTCACCATTCCGTTGAACTCGCCGTGGGATCTGGTGTTTCACCAGGGCTACCTGTATATTGCCATGGCTGGATTTCACCAGATCTGGCAGCTTAGGCTCAAGGACGGTTTCATCGAACCCTACGCGGGCAGCGGCCGGGAGGGCCTCATTGATGGTAAGCTCAAAGGAGCTGCCCTAGCTCAACCAAGCGGCATAACCACTGATGGGGAAAAGCTCTACTTTGCTGATAGTGAAAGCAGCTCCATACGATCAGCAGACCTTCCACCTCAGGACGCTGTTTCAACTATCGTCGGCAAGGACCTGTTTGTATTCGGAGACCAGGATGGTGAAGGAAATTCAGTACTGCTTCAGCATCCTATGGGAGTAGTTTTTGAGCATGGATATCTCTATGTAGCTGATACTTATAATAATAAAATCAAACGGATCAATATTAAAAAGAGGACCTGTGAGACCCTCTTTGGTGCAGGAGTAGAGGGGCTTCGAGATGGAGCCGGACGGGAGACTCTATTTAATGAACCCGAAGGCTTGAGTATCGCCAAGGGCCAATTGTATATTGCTGATACAAATAATCATGTTATCCGAAAAGCTGATCTTGAAACCAATACGGTAAAAACCATCTCCTTTACCGGACTTGATGCTTACCAGCAGGCTGCCGAGGTCTTGAAGGAGGAATTTGCCGGAAAGGTCATCCGCTACGATCCCCAAAAAATTCAGCCCGGCGAAGGAAAAATCTCGATCGATCTGGTTATCCCCAAAGGGTATCAGTTGACTCCTCACGCCCCTCATACTATCTCTTGGCAGGCGGATAATGATCGGCTTAAGTTTCCAATCTCTCCTACCTATCTTCAATTTGAGAGCAGTAGCCTTCCCATCATCATTCCTTTTCAGGCCAGTGAGGGCAAGTCGCATCTTTTGGTTGATATGCTGGTTTACTGTTGCGGAAGCCAGGCAGAGGCTTATTCTCAGTGTTTTCTAGCCCAGGTGCGGCTAGATATTCCGGTGGTTATTTCCAAAGAAGCCCCAGGCGCTGAAATCAGAGTAAGCTATCAGATAGCCGAGCAGCCTTAAATGGTTCTTTTGCTAACAAAATGGGCAAGTTGGGCGCGGATACCAAGGGCCATCCCTGATTGGGTAATTGAATCTGCTCTCGCACTTAAGTTGTTCACTGTTTTATATATCAGACAGCATAAACCCTATATCAGAACAACCATAAACCCTCGAAGGGGCTTAGCTCTTATTATGGTTATGTCTCTCAATGGTAGCTAATATAAGAGCGAAGTTGTTTTCTCGCCAAGTGCGTAACACACAAGTGCGCAGCGGATCAATTACGCTATCAATTGTAGCTCGCGGACCTTGTGCCGCCGAAGCTTTCGCACTTTATTAGCGAAAAGATCACTTAGCAAAAGAACCACTTAAGCGAAAAGACCACTAAACCTTAAATCATAGCGCGCAAGATTTGGTTGACTTGCCGGTATATATAGTAGTAAGTAGTAGCCTATTCCAATGAACCTGATTGATTAATATATACAATGCGCGTTCAGAGCAGGGGCATAATGCATAATAATAACATTACTGACCGGCAATCCCAAGGGTTGAAAGAGATTGCTGATGAAGAGCTGATGGTCGGCATTCGGCAGGGCAATAGCCAGGATTTTGAAAAACTGGTTGGAAGGTATGCTTCAGCGCTTTATCGGTTTGTCTACCGTATCCTCAAGGATGAGGGAGAAGCTCAGGATATTGTTCAGGAGACTTTCTTGCGGGTGTATAGGAACGCCAGCCAGTACAATCCACAATACCCTTTACGGGTCTGGATCTTTTCCATTGCCAGCCATCTGGCCATGAATATCTTGAGCTCAGCCAGAAGGCGGCGGATACTCTTTTTTTGGAGCAGACCGTCCTCACCTGAGCAGGATAAGGATGTCCCCCAGGAAGAAGAAATTATGGATCCGGCGACAAATCCAGAAGAGGAATTCTCTCGGCAGCAAATATCACAAAGAGTTCGGCAAGCGATCGATAATCTCAGCCCCAGACAGAGGATAGCCCTTACCCTGAGCAAGTTGGAGGGGCTGAGCTATAAAGAAATCGCCAAGATCATGAATATCAATATTTCGGCTGTGGAGTCATTGATTTTTCGAGCCAAACGGAAAATTCAGCGTGAGATCGGCTGAAGGAAAATGAATAACCCGAAAAAAAAAATCACCGATCGCCAAGCGATCGGGCGCAAGTTTTTACTTCATGCCTGGTATTAAAAGATAGTGAGGGTAGCAAAAGATGTGGTGGGTAAGAAAACATGTAAAAGAGAGAAAAATTTCAGCCTTGATCGATGGTGAGCTGTCGCCGAAAGAGCAAGAGGCCATTTTTCGACATATTGACCAGTGCCAAAGGTGCAAGGATAAGCTCCAGCAGTGGCGGCAGGTGGATTATTGCCTCGTGCGGCACTATGAGCGTCCGGTTCCAGTTATGGCTCCTGCGCTACTTGAGCAAAAGATCATGGCCCAGATACGGCGACATCAGGAGACAAAAGAGGCCGCAGACTGTGCTCTATCAAGCTCCTTATCTCGATCTTGGCGTCCGTATTGCCTTAGCTTGCAGGTTGCAGCCGCCACTTGCCTGGTAACCTTGGGGATTGTTCTGGGAACCCTCATGGGAGCAAAACTTACGCTCTGCCTGGTCAGGAAGCAGGAGCAGATTGACCTGTTGGCGGTCCTATCGCCGGAGGAGATATATTCTACTTCTTTTGCCGAAATGAGCCTTGAGATGATCACTGAGGGAGAATGGTGATGAAAAAGTATGCTCTTTATCTTGCACTAATTTTTTCCGTAGCCATAAACGTGGCTGTAGCCGCAACCGTTGCCTACCATTTTTGGCGACTTAGCCGGGCTGAAAATTGGAGACCCTCCTGTGATCAAAAGCCGCTTGGAAGGTTTATGCGGGAAAATCTTCAACTTGAAGCAGAAGATATCGTCCGCTTTCAATCGCTTTTGGCCCAGGATAGAGAAGAGCTTATTGCTCTGAGAAAGCAGGTCCGAGAGCAGCAGCAGGCTCTTTTTGATCTTTTGGATAAGCCCAATATCAACCAGACTCAGATTGATCAACAGATCGAAAAGATCGCTACCCTTCAGGCTAAAATGCAAAAGATAGTTATCAATCGGATTATTAACCTCAAATCCACTCTTCCGGAAGAGAAGCAGCAGAGGTTACTGAGAGCCCTTCGTCAGCGATTGGAGGGCGGTTCATTTGGGCCAGGGGCTTTTGGCCCGGGATTTGGGAAAAAGATGAGGAGGTGGTGATAGGTCTATCGCGATTTTCTGAATATAACTCAAGTTCTGAGAATAGGGTCATGAGAATAAAGTTATGAGTTAAGTAACATGATCAAGAGAGAACAGATCATTTAAGACATCATTGAAGACATTATTAATTGAAAGTGAAAGGGAGAAAAATGAACAAGAAATTTTTTATCAGCGATCTTTTGGTTGTTTTTACTCTGATAGTCATTTTGGTTCCTCTGGCGGCCACAACCTCAGCTTATGCTTTTTGGGGAGGAGGGCGAAGCAAGTGTAAAGCAGCCTCGATGTCCGGCCAGCAAGGACTAGGACCAGGAGGTGATGGATGGGGCAGTCGTCTCGGGCGCTATCTTGATCTATCCACTAAACAGCAGCAACAGATGCATGATCTTAGGTTTGCATTCCAGAAAAAAACTATCGATCTGCGGGATCAGATCGGTAAAAAGAGACTTGAGCAAAAAGCTCTTTTAGAGGCAGAGACCGTAGATTGGAAAAAAGTTGATGCCTTGACCGATGAGATCGCCAAACTCAGGGCAAGTATTGAAAAGGAAAGAATGCGACAGAGAGTGGAAATGAGAAAGATACTTACTCCCGAGCAGCTGAAAAAGCTTGAGAGCCTGCCTTATTGGCAGGGGGGAGGACACTGGGGCTGGGAAGAAGATGATTTTCCAGCCCAAGGATGGCCGGGATGCGGCCTCGGAAATGGGCCTGCTGGCCAGGGGCCAGGTCGCGGCCGCGGATTATAACATGAGTCTCAGCAGGTTTAAGTAGCAATTAATTATGGTCGCAAGCAGGGATGGCCGCAGGGCTTTGAGGTTGGGCAACGCCTTGCGGCCTCTCAATTTACCTTAATTTGTAGTTTTTAGCGGTCTAAAATCAGCTATTAGCTTATATCCCATTCAATACAACCTCTTAGCCTATCGCGGAGCTTATTTTTTCGCCAAGTCCATACCCTTTTTTTCAGGTAGGCTCTACAGAAACGAAATAGATTGACTAGCCAGGGGCGAGCTTGTAAGAGCCAACGGTACAGTCTGCCGATTTTCCTTATAATAATTACCAGGAAAACCTTAACACTCACCCGCTCTGTGGCCCTTAGCCGATCCTTGGATAGGCTCAAGGCTCCCCTATCCTGCTGCTCATTCTCCCCAAAGCCTTTGATTCTTTCTCTTTGACGGTCAAGACTTGTCATGATCGAGACGAACCAGGAGTCCTTCAAAAGTGATTGCTGGATTTGGATAAAGCGATTGATTTCTTCCTTAATTTGCTCACGCATTTCCTGAGGAGGATTGCGACTCAAGAGGGTATTGAGATATTTGATCATAAACTTAGCCCGATGATACATTTCGGACTTCACCGAAATGGACAAGTTTTTTTGATGGTGGCTTTGCTCTAATATTTTTCGGTACTCAACGATCAGTTTGAGCTCGTGGGGATTGAAAAGGTTAAATTTTTCTCCAAGGATCGAATGAAGCGGGATAAAGGTGTCTACCACCTCCTGAAGCTGGTAAATCTGGGCTAGGGCCAGTAAAATTTCCATCTTCCGGAGTATTCCCTCCTGCTTGGAAGTCAGTTTGCTCCTTCGCATCAACTCAAGGTCTTCTCCCGGATCAGGAAGAGATAACCCCTTGGTGTCAAAACCCCAAGCGTGCCAAAAAGGGGGCATCTCTCGTGGCTTGTCTCCTGACTCAGCCTGCTCCCAGGCGCTGCGGTTAGGGTAGAGTTTGAGCATCTGATCGATGTCCAGCCCGCATATTAGGATAACATGCAACTTTATCTTTCCCAGAAGCTGCCGCAAATTCTTAGGAATAGGCCCAAGCCCGTCAGTTATGACCAAGATCTCAGCCTTTTCCATCCTGGGGTCCTGGCGGATATCCTCGATGGCCTGCAAAATAGCCTTTCCGATTTCGGTCTGGTGGCAATCGGCTGTATGCAGGTGGGCTATATGCTTGACGATCTTTTTGATATCCCTGGCCCTCTCTGATCGAAGCAGCGGGCTGACCTGGTTTGTAAATGAGCGAAAATAAATTTGAGGATTCTCTGGCTGAGCCTGCCGTAAATACTCAAGAGCAATAGCCTTGGCAGCATATAACTTGTTTAGGTTCTCTCCAGCCATTGATGAGGAATTGTCAAATAGGACGTAGACCTTTTGCGCTTTGTTGACCCTTTTGTCCAAACCACCATGCACAAGATCGTATGTCGACAAAGTTTCCTCTTCCGGAGCCGTGGTTCGACGGCGGATTAGCTCCAAGGTAATTAACTTCTTGTAAAATATCAGATCATGGTATATGACAAAATCACGCGGCACAACCGAGGCAATCTGAGATAGCGTGGAAATCTTGGTAAAATCCATGTTGTCAGCCAGTGGCTGTACCTGCTGCCGCTGAGAGTTATGAGAGCTCATCCGCCTGCTATTTGAGGGGGATGGTGTTATCTTGTGTTTTAAGATGGAGGTCATCAACTCTTTGTACGGATAGCGGCTATAGCTGGAGAAGATACTGCGGGCAAGTAAGAGAATTTCCTGGACCTCCTTGGAAAAGCAGTCCTCACCCAGAGTAACCAGCATCCAATTAACCGGCTCGAAAAACTCTAGATGTTTTATTAGCTCGTTCATAACCTCCCCCTCCAGAGATAATGCAGTCGATAGTAGAAAAGATCGGGTAATTTTCGGAAAAGCTTTTTCGCTGGCCAGATAAAAAAGCCATCTGTCTCTCTTTTCCCACTAGAGTTCCAGATGGCTTTTTTACCCACATAAAGATACACCAGCATGGAAGAGAAATATTTAATCCCTTATTTATTACTATATTAATCTCAGTAGGGGAATGTCAAATATTTCTCCTTAGTTAATGCCACAGTTAATGCCACATGTAGCCCATCATATCAATAAATCGGTTATTCATCTGATTGAGCAGATCGCTAATTTCAACGATAATTACCTTGAAGATCTTGAATCCAGCCTGGGGAGAGCTCTCAATAAACCGATCAAAATCAATCTTGCTGATGACTACAAGCTGTGTGTCTTCTATAGCCTCGGCTGTGGCTGAATGGGCTTTTTGGGTTAGGAGAGATAGCTCTCCAAAGAAGCTTCCCTTTTTCAGGGTAGTAAAGGTAACCTTCTCGCCTCCGGGGAGTAATTTGCTGATTCTTACTGATCCCTCAACAATGGCGTATAGTTCTTTGCCGATTTCATTCTCTTTGATGATTATCTCTCCAGCCTTATATTTTTGCACTCTGGCAATGTTGCTGATACTTTCTAGTTCTTTAATACTCAAGTCTTTGAAGAGTTTAATTTCTTTCAACTGTTCAATATCCCACATAGTCTAACCCCCTAAAATGTGGACGCAAAGCAAAGATGGTCGGTCAATCTCCCGTGGCAAGCCTTTCAATTTTCACCGCACAGACCTTCAATTCCGGAATCTTGGCTACAGGATCAATTACTGGATTGGTTAAGGCGTTTGCCGGAGACTCATGAAAATGGAAGGGAAGAAACACTACCCCTCGCGGCATCCGATCACTGATCAGGGCTCGCACCTTAATTTCCCCTCTCCTAGATTTTACCACAACCTCCTCATGAGAGGCCACATTAATTGCCTGGGCATCTTCAGCGCTGATTTCCAGATAGCCTTCTGGATAAATTTCTTGCAATGGAGCTACCCGTCTGGACATCGAGCCTGTATGGTAGTGAAACAGTTTTCTTCCCGTAGTCAGGGTAAAGGGATATTCCGCGTCGGCTATCTCTGCCGGAGGCGAGTATTCTACCGGCGTAAATTTGCCCAATCCCCTGGCAAAGCGTCGATGGTGCAGGTATTTTGTGCCCGGATGCTGGGTGCTGGGGCAAGGCCACTGAAGCCCTCCCTCCTGTTCTATTCTCTGATAGGTCATTCCTCCGTAGCTTGGCGTCAGGTCAGCGATTTCCTGAAAGATTTCCTCAGCACACCGATAGCGCATAGGATACCCCATTAGGGTAGCTAGCTCACAGATAATTTTCCAATCCTCCATACCCTCGCCAACTGTCTGGATCGCCTTATTCATCTTTTGGACCCTTCGTTCGGTGTTGGTAACCGTGCCCTCTTTTTCAGCAAAACTTACTGCCGGCAAAACAACATCCGCCATCTGGGCGGTTTCGGTTAAAAATATATCCTGAACCACAAGAAAGTCGAGAGAGCGAAGAGCCTTCTCTACCTTGTGAATATCTGGATCACTTAGCATCGGGTTTTCACCCATGATATAGAGCCCCTTGATTTCTCCGGCTAAGGCTCCCTGGAATATCTCAGTAACTGTCAAGCCGGGCTTATTTGAGAGCGACACTCCCCACTTCTCCTCGAATCTGCTCAAGATATGCGGATCAGCGATACTCTGATAACCCGGCAGGACATTGGGCAGGCATCCCATATCGCAGGCCCCCTGGACATTATTTTGTCCCCTAAGTGGGTTGACCCCGCTATTTTCCTTGCCTACATTTCCAGTCAGCATAGCCAGATTGGCGATGGCCAAAACCTGATCTGTGCCTGACCTGTGCTGAGTTACTCCCATAGCGTAGAGAATTGAGGCCGCTTCCGCCTGAGCATAGATCCGGGCTGCCTCTTGGATCAAAGAGGCAGGAACGCCGGTTATCTGTGATACCAGCTCAAGATCGTAGCGGTCAACCACCTTCTTGAACTCTTCATATCCTTCGGTCCGCTCGGCGATAAATCGCTGATCAGCAAGCCCCTCGTCGATGATCACCTTCATCATCCCATTGAGCAGGGCAATATTTGTCCCTGGCCGAAGCTGTAGCCAGATATCAGCTATCTTAGTCAGGGCAATAGGTCTTGGATCAGCTACAATCAGTTTGCTTCCATTCTTTCTGACCGCCTTTTTTACCTGAAGGGCAATGATTGGATGGGCTTCGGTTGTGTTAGAGCCGATAACCAGAATCGCCTTGGCCTGGCTGATTTCGGCGATAGAGTTGGTCATAGCTCCACTGCCAAACGATGTGGCTAGACCAGCCACTGTAGAGGCGTGTCAGAGCCGGGCGCAGTGGTCGACATTATTAGTGCCTAAAACCGCCCTAACGAATTTTTGGAAGAGGTAATTTTCCTCATTTGTGCACTTGGCTGAGCTTAAGCCCGCTAGGGTATTGTTCCCATGCCGGCTTTTGATCTCCTGAAATTTTGTGGCTACTAGCCTCAAGGCTTCATACCATTCGGCCCGCACAAGCTGGCCACCCTTTCTGATAAGAGGAAACTGCAAGCGATCAGGATGATGAACAAATTCATAGCCGAACCTGCCCTTACTGCACAGGTAGCCTTCGTTTGGTGAGCTGCTGTCCGAATGGACACCGACAATTTCGTTATCTTTAATATGTAGGGTCAGATTGCAGCCGCATCCACAGTAAGGACAGATGGTTTTAACCCATCTGGTCTGCCATTTTCTCCCCTTTCGGCGTGCAGGCTTGCTGGTCAGCGCCCCTACAGGGCAGGAGGCGATGCACTGGCCGCAAAACTCACAGTTTAATTTTCGGTTAAAGGGAGTGCCGATTCGGGTCTGAAATCCTCTGCCGATAAAGCCAATGGCTGACACCCCCTGCACCTCGTCGCAGACCCGGACACATCGGCCACAGAGGATACATTTGCTGTTATCCCGCTCGATAAAAGGGTTAGAATCATCAATCAAGGCCGCCCGGCGCTCGCCTTTCAGCCGGCTGTTTTTTAATCCGTACTGATAGGCCAGGTCCTGAAGCAGGCAATCACCCGCCTTTTCACAAAACATGCAATCTGGCTCATGGTCAGAGAGGAGTAGCTCGACGATTAGGCGTCGATACTGATCAATCTTTTCCGAGTCGGTTCTGATTTTCATCCCGGCAGCCACAGGGGTGGAGCAGGCAGGAACAAGCTTGGGAAGCCCGGCTACCTCTACTAGACAGAGGCGACAGGCCCCGAAAGGGCTTAAGTTTTGACAATCACATAGGGTAGGAATAAAGACCTTGTTCTCTCTGGCCACTTCCAGGATGGTCTGTGAAGGGGCAGAAGCCACTTCTTTTCCGTTTATGGATAGGTATATTTTCTTCTCTTCCATAGATCGGTTCCTTATATTCTTTATTTATTAAATATTATCATATTATCGCCTGAGCAGGGCAGTTTTCAATGCAGGTTTTGCATTTAATGCAGAGGCTCTTATTGATGCTAGCCGCGGTTTTCGGCATCCAGGATACCGCACCTGCCGGACACACCTTTTTACACAGGCCGCACCTTTTGCAAAGGTCCACATCTACTTCAAACTTGATCAGGGCAATACAACAATGAGCCGGACACCTCTTTTCCAGAATATGCGCCCGATATTCATCGGCAAAATACCGCAAGGTGCTCAATACCGGATTGGGAGCTGTCTGACCAAGCCCACACAAGGCCGTAGCTTTTATCCCCTCGGCTAGCTCTTGTAACAGTTCCAAATCAGCTTCTTCCCCCTTCCCTTCGGTAATTCTGGTAACGATCTCAAGCATCCTTTTAGTCCCTATCCGGCAGGGTATGCATTTGCCGCACGATTCATTTTGAATAAATTCCAAAAAGAAGCGGGCTACATCAACCATACAATTAGCCGCATCCATAACTATCATGCCGCCTGATCCCATGATGGCTCCAAGACTGATCAGGGAATCATAGTCTATAGGAACATCAAGGTGCTCTTCAGGGATGCAGCCACCTGATGGCCCTCCCAGTTGAACAGCTTTAAACTTTCTCCCCTTGGGAGGCCCTCCGCCAATATCGAAAATGATCTCCCGCAGGGTAATGCCCATCGGCACCTCCACTAATCCGGTATTATTAACCTTGCCAGCTAGAGCGAATATCTTGGTCCCTTTGCTCTTTTCGGTGCCAATTTCTGAATACCACTGAGAACCTTTGGTAATAATGAAGGGGACATTGGCAAAGGTTTCAACATTGTTAATATTTGAGGGCTTTCCCCACAACCCTTTAACCGCAGGAAAGGGTGGCCTGGGTCGTGGCATGCCCCTCCTCCCCTCAATGGAAGCCATAAGAGCGGTTTCCTCACCGCAGACAAAAGCTCCGGCTCCCTCTTTTATCATGACATCAAAGGAAAAGTCTGTCCCTAAGATATTCTGTCCTAAAATTCCAAGCTCTTGCCCCTGGGCTATAGCTATCTTGAGGTTAGTTATAGCCAGGGGATATTCAGCTCTGACATAAATGTATCCGCGGTGTGCTCCTATGGCATAGCCAGCTATCAGCATCCCTTCGAGCACCAGGTGAGGATTGCCTTCAAGTAGGCTTCGATCCATAAAAGCGCCAGGGTCTCCTTCGTCAGCATTACATATTAAATATTTGGGTTTTCCTTTGGCCTTTGAGCAGAATTCCCACTTAAGACCGGTTAAAAATCCCCCTCCGCCCCGGCCGCGAAGGCCTGATTTTTTTACTTCATCAATAACCTCCTCAGGTGTCATCTCAAAGATGGCTTTTACAAAGGCTTCATATCCTCCAAAACCGAGATAATCTTCAATTCGGGTAGGATCAATAAGGCCATTGTGGTGAAAGATTATTCTTTTTTGCTTGGCATAAAAAGGTACATCGTGAGTATAGACATATTTTTGTTTGGTTTTTGGGTCTTGGTATAATAATTTATCTATAAGATCTCCCTTTCTAATGGTTCGCTCAATGATCTCGGGGACATCTTCTACCGATACTTGCTGATAAAAAATATCCTCAGGCAGTATGGCTACGATCGGGCCTTTTTCACAAAAGCCGTGGCAGCCGGTCCTTTTGATCTCTACCGTGTCTGATAAGCCTGCCCTTTCTATCTCCTGCTCGAAGGCTTCGATAACCTTAACGCTGCCAGAAGCGGTGCATCCAGTCCCCTTACAAACGATAATCCTCTTTTTATTCTGATTGTAAAGCATTTCCAATTCTTTTTTTAGCTGATCGAATTCTTCTCGTGAATTAATTTTTTTCATAACTCACCCTAACTTAATGCTTCGGTAATCTAAGTATGGGATTGTAGTTCATTACCTTGGGACAACCTATTTAAAATGTCGTCTATCTTCTGAGCCGTCACTTTATCATAATAATAACCATCGATTACTATTACTGGAGCCAGGGCACATGCCCCCAAGCAGCCTACCGTTTCCAGGGTGAATAGAAGATCTTCGGTTGTATCTCCTTCTTTGATACTAAGTTTATCTTTAATAATTTCCAGGATAGTCTTACTACCCTTTACATGACAGGCTGTTCCCCGGCAGACCCTGATCAAATGCTTTCCCCGCGGGTGGGTATAAAATTGGGCATAAAAGGTAATTACTCCATAGACTTCACTGGCCGGAATGTTTAATCCTTCGGCTATAAGATCAACCGCAGCTTCTGGAATATACGCATAATATTCCTGAATCTTTTGAAGAACAGGAATCAGCGCCCCTCTCTTTTGCTTATAGTCCTGCAACATCATGTTTACATAGGTTAAATCTAGTTTGGCATCCATTTCTGGCACCTCGATTTAGGAAGCTTATTTTTGTAAAACGCCGTTATTTTTTTATTCTGGACAATCGCTGAAAAGATTTGGCCTGGTGGCTAACCGTTTGTCTTTCAGAACAAAAACTTCGGTAAAATAAAACCCTATTTTATCAGAAAAAGACCAGATGTAAACAAAAAAATGACTAAGCAGCAATATTACTGAAATTTGAGATCAATTTTAACCAAACTCAGGCCGAATTTATGCTCCTATAAGGCACGCCATGCTCTTGAAAAAATAAATATTTACCCAATTTTTTCGATGAATGAGATCTTGAGAAATGCCGATACATCTTTAGCAAAATTGATCAGGTTTTAAATAGGTGTGCTTCTGGCTTTCCTATATGGGTTTTATTCTCAGAGCCAGAGGGAAATCATGGTCAGAGCCAGAAGTAAATCATGGACTGAATATACAAGGCAAAATAAATAATAATAAATAAATAAATAATAATAAAATATATAATAATATACAGAGTTTAAAAAGATTTTCTGGCCAGTTATGATAAAGGATAATATGACACTTCATCTGAGAAACTTACAACTTTTCCTGAATGGATATGAGCTTGCCTCCCTTCGCCTTGAGTATTATAAAGTCTATGCTCTGCTCTTTGAATCTCCACCTGAAAAATTGAAACATTTTGTCGATATTGAAGAAAATATCGAGGCACTCAATAGGGAATACCTGGATTTATTCATTCGTCCCAATATCCGATATGTCTCTCCTTGCGGCTCGGCCTACAGGAAGAGGAAGAAAGAAAATGTCCTTCACTTTTTGACAGGCCATGCCAAGGGAGAGCCAAGGCTGGATGATCATTTCCTGATCGGATTGAGCTATATGCGGTTTTTAATCGAGAGAGAAAAGCGGCAATGGCAGCGAAAAAATTACCTAATGGCGGTAAATCTTCTCCATCAGCAGCAGGACTACCTTCTTGGCCACCTGGGTTGGCTGCCTGAGTTATGTGCAGAGATACAGCGAAAAACAAACTCTCGGTTTTATCATGATCTGGCCTCAAATCTTGAAAATTTCTTTCAGCTTGAAAAACTTCTTCTAGAGATAATTCTCCTGAGAAGAGCAGGAGTGCTGAATTGATTTGTGAATTGATTTTGTAAAGATTGCCTTAGAGTTACCTTGTGCTTTCTGCAACTCCTGCCTCACCTGCCTTAATGACGGCATATTTTGTTGAGATTGGGCCTATGATCTCAGTGAATATGGTGGTAAAGAGCAGAATATTGATTACCCAGCTACTCATTTGTGATCCTATTGGGAATTTTTGGAAATCCCGGCGGATGATCATAGCTAGACCAACAGCCACTCCGATCTGGGAAAGCAGCCCAAATCCAAGATATTTTTGGACAACTTTCGGGGCCTGAGAAAGCCATGTCCCTACAAAAGCCCCTAAGACCTTTCCTAGGATGCGCATCAGCAGATAGCAGAGCCCTAACCAGCCGATTATTCGAATTAAGCCGATTCTAAGGTGCGCTCCTGCAAGAACAAAAAACATGCAATAAATAGGTGGGCCAACCATGTCGGTCAATTGGAAAACCCTACGGCTGGCGTGCGGAATAGCATTACTCAGGGTAATTCCAAGGGCCATACAGGCCAGCAATTCGTCAAGACCCAAAAGGAGGGTTACACCGGCCGTAGCCAGCAGGATGCCCACTGCGGCGATAAGAAGATCCGTCCGGTCATTGATCCGCAAAACCGCAAAGCTCATAGCTGCTCCCGCAACTACCCCGATCACAATGGCCAAGGTTATATCTTTGAGGGGAGTAAGGATCATCGAGTGAAGCACGGCGGGCCAGAATCTGGCTAAAAGTGATGTCGAGCCCCTTGCTACGGCATATTGCATGGACAGAAAGGCCTTAGCCATAGCCGAGGAGAATCCATATAAAATTAGAGCAATAGCATCATCAATGGCTACGACAGCAATTAGGGTTTTAGTTAGCTCCCCCCTGGCTTTGATTTCATTCAAAACCATGAGCGTAGCTGCCGGCGCTGTGGCCGAGGCTACAGCCGCCAAGACCAGGGCCGTCGAGATGTACTGATACCAGTTGCCGTTTTTCATTACCCAGGGGAGAATGAAATATGAGGATATCCCCACCAGGATGAAAGCTCCGCAGGCCTCACATATACTGATTAGGGTGATGGCTTTACCAAGCCTCTTTAATGAGGCTGCCTCTAGCTGCGATCCTATTGAGAAAGCAATAAAGCTGAGAGCCAGAGGAGTTAACACTTCGACACTCAGGAGCTCGAACTGGGGACCTTGAAAAATTCCCAGTATTGATTCTCCACATACAAACCCTATGAGGACATATCCAGCCACAGCTGGAACTTTGAGCCTGTTCATCAGCCGTCCAACACTCACTCCGGCAATCGCGGCGAGCCCTAGGGAAAGAAATCCGTTTAGGTGGGAGAAAAAATTTGCCGCCCAAGGCTGCATCTTCCAGATAACACTCCTTATTACTGTTTACTGTAGCGTGGCGCATTTACGAAAAAAAGCGATTATACCAGTATCTATCTTTGCTTAGCAAGAATAAAAGACCTCCCCCAGATGTTCCCCATATTTAAAATTAGGAGAAGTAGATAAGCTGCAGGGGAAGGGTATTGAGGTAAAAGACAATA
>JAILZY010000007.1 GCA_023512255.1 bacterium
TACTATTGTCTTTTACCTCAATACCCTTACCCTGCGGCTTATCTCCTCCTCCTAATTTAAACATGGGGAACATCTGAGCAGAACATTTTTGTATTTCTCCCCACTCTCAGAAGGGGTATAATAAGACTTTAAGTATAATAAGGCTTTGATGAAACTGAGGTTTGGTTTTCATAACCCTATATTCCAACAATTTTATTTTCTCACTAAAGGAAAAAATGATCGCTACCTGTGGCTCTGACTTTGATATCATTCTTATCGGTGGAGAACCTTATGCAGATCATCCGCTATCTGGGGTGGGTTTGATCGCCCGCGTCCTCGATGCCGTAGGATATCGGGTCGGGGTTATAGGCCGACCCGACTGGAGGCGAGATGAGGATTTTTGCAAGCTGGGACGGCCTCGTCTTTTCTTTGGAATTACCTCAGGGGCGATTGATAGTTTACTGGTCAATTACACTCCACTCAAGCGAGAGCGGGCCAAAGACCCTTTCGCTCCCTATTGTTCAGGCCTGCCTGATCGGGCCATCCTGGTCTACAGCAATAAAATCCGCCACCTGTTTCCCGGATCAATCATAGTCATCGGCGGGGTAGAGGCCTCACTGCGACGTTTTGGCCACTACGATTATTGGCAAAACAGGGTCCGCCGAAGTCTATTAGTAGATTCTCGGGCCGACCTCCTTGTCTATGGGCCAGGAGAGTTGCAGATCATCGAAATTGCCCGGCGGCTAGAGCAAGGACAAGACCTTGACGGTATTGCTGGAACCTGTATTATAGGCTCTAAAATTCCAGCGGGATTTCAACTGCTCCCCTCCTTTGAAGAGGTCTGTGAGCATCCGCAAGCATTTTGCCAGGCGCAAAACCTCTTTTCCAATCAGCGTAACTTGGCCCAAGCCCATGCCAACCGCTTTGTCCTTCAGTATCGGATGCCAGCCTATCGTCCCCAGGATCTTGACTGGATTTATAGCCTGCCCTTTTCCCGGAAAATTCCGGCTGAGTTTCCACAGCTAGCCATGGCTCGCTTTTCGGTCGTAACTCACCGCGGCTGTTTCGGCAGCTGCTCTTTCTGCTCCCTGGCTCTTCATCAGGGAACCAGGATCATATCAAGAAGCGAAGAATCCATTCTGGCTGAAATCGAGCTCCTGACCAAACATCCTGATTTTAAAGGATATATTGATGACCTAGGAGGCCCATCGGCTAACATGTACGGCCTAGACTGCCGCCAGTGCGAAACCGGACACTGCCTATCCTGCTCCCGGCGAGACCGAAGTTACCAGCGGCTGATCAATCTACTCCAGAAGAGCCGACAGATTCGGGGAATCAAGAAAGTGTTTGTGCGAAGCGGCATCCGCTATGAGCTGGCTATGGAAAGCCCAAAATACCTCGAGGAGCTGTGCCGCTATCATCTCTCCGGCTGCCTAAAGATAGCCCCAGAACATGTCTCCGAAAAGGTCTTATCCCTCATGAATAAGGATGGTAGCCGCCTTGAAGAGTTTCGCCAGCTCTTTCGCCAGATTAACGGCCGCCGCCCCCAGCACCTTAAATATTACTTTATGGTGGCCCACCCCGGCACAGGCCGGGCAGAAGCCAAAGAGCTGGCCACTGCCCTGCGACGGCTCGAGCGCGAAGGAGAGCACAACCCCATCGAAGGGGTCCAAATCTTCACCCCAACACCAATGACTCGCTCAACTTGCATGTATCATACCGGACTCGACCCAGCCACCGGAAAACCAGTCTTTGTCCCTCGAAGCTTTGCGGAAAAAAAAGAGCAAAAGAAAATGCTTAAGCCAAGATAGTTTAAGGGGAAAACCCTTTTGAAAAAGGGTTTTCCCCTTAAAACCCCTTTCCTAAAACTTTAATATAATAATTATATTAAAGTTTTAGGAGGATGGTTTGGAAGGAACCCTTTTTCAAAAGGGTTCCTTCCAAATTCAAAAGGGTTCCTTCCAAAAGCGATAACCTAAGAACCACCACTGATGCGCTCTGGCTGTCTGTGCTCCCGGCCAAAAGTATGGCAACATGAAAAAGCATGATGGCCAAACCGATTTCCCAGCAGGCTCTTGAGCCGGCAGGGTAGCCGAAACCGGACCGTAAAAAACACTTGTGTCTGTCGTATCTTGCTTCTCCAACTTATAGTAGTAGGTAGCTCCAGGTCTGACTGCGGTATCAGTGAAAGAATAGTCTGCACCATAGGTAGCACCACCTCTTGCCTCAATGAGAGTGTGGTTTATCCTGCTGTATGCTCCTTTTTCCTCTTCACTTCGCCAGAGATTAAATCCTGCGGCCTCGCCCTCGGTTTTCGTTTTAAAGGTGATGATGATCCGGTCTGAGCGAGGGGTAGCTGTAAATTGGTCAAGTTCGATCAAGGTTGGCGCGTCGAGCTTATAGATATGGACCTCATAGGGGGAGAAATGATCAGTGAATCTGCCATCTTTCACCTCAAGCTGACGGTTATTCTCGAACAGAACGTCAATGATTGCTGGACGATAGGCCAGATTGATCTGAAAAGATACGCCGCTTATCTCATCTGGCTGGGTATTGACGGCAAAGAGGTAATAGCTGTTTGCCTGCTTCATCAGTTTGCAATCGATGATGTTGCTGCTGTGGCTACAGAGGATATCCTGGTCAGAGGTCTCCTCGATTGACAGAAATATTGACCTTAACGATTTTATTTCATTAGCAATTTTTTTTATTGCCACCCAATGGGTTTGATAGTAATCCTCAGAGCGGATGTCGAAATAGGAGTAGTAAATTAGCCCCTTGGCTCCGTGGTTAGTGGCTAGATAAGTCATAGCTCGGATCTCTTGCGGGGTAGGGAGCCTGCCGGAGTGCCCAGGATAGTGGCTTTGGTCAAAGATCTGAGGAACCAGCCACAAGGGCCGATATCCCCCTCGGCTTGCCTCTTTGGCCCAATCAGCCATCTCAGAAACCAGGGTAATGGGGCGGTCAGGTATGGGGTATGGGTCAACCCCTAGGATATCCGTAGTGTGGGCCTCTCCGATGAGATAGCTTTTTTGATAATGCACCGACCAGACCGGATGATTTTCATCAAGCTGGCGGACTTTCCGGTAGCGGGCTTCAAGCTCAGGCAGATACTCAAGGCCGCTCTCGTCATTCAGATACCAGCTTATAATTGCTGGATGATCTCGATAGGCAGTAACCTTCTGGGCTATAGTGTCAAGATCGGCCTGGCCATTGCCAAGGTAGTCTTTGAGAGAGTAGATGAGCTTGAGCCCCTTAGAATGCAGATAATTTAAATAGTTAGTAATTTGAGTTGAATTGCCAGAGTTGATTTCATAATTCATAATGGTATCAAAGGGGCTGTCGGCTATTTCATCAGCCTGGGAATATCCCCACTGAGGCCCTATTCCAAGATAGAGGCCGATCGGGAAGAAGGGCTCTCCGTTTAGGATGAAGCGGTTGTGGCTGTCGATATAGGAGGTGAGCTTGGCAAAACGATCCTGGGAGAGCTTGTCCAAGACATAAGCATTTTGGGCCATCTGAGCGCCATCTTTGGTCATAAGTACGATCTCAAGATCATAGCCTACTGCAGGTGCAGTTGGCGGCAAATCAAGACTGAGGCAAAAGGTAGCCGATGGGGGAGGATCGGCACTCTTTTGGATAATGATAGTCTTTGTGGTTTGATCTTTCAGCGTAGCCGCAACTTTCACCTGATTTAGGGAGAGGCTGCTTTCTTCAAGATTCAAACTAACCTCGACCTCGATCTCTGGAGATGGTGCATCCGGCAAAATTTTATATGCATAGTTAGGCCGCAGGATAAAGCTGCTCAGAAGAGGCTTGGTGCGTCTTTCCACAATGACATCATCAAACCAGGCCGATCCTGCTGATCCCTTAGCCAGCTCAAGATAAATGATCGCTTGATCGGCTTTCTCCGGGGCCTGCACCATCGGAAGGCTGACGAATTGCCAGTCCGCGGTCCCCTTGATCTTCCGAAATCCCCATTCTCCACCGAGCCATTGCCCATTTCCAGACCATTCGATAAATATGGTGGCTCCGCCACCGCTCACTCCCTGGGTCTTGATCCAGGCGCCAATCTGGTAAAATTCACCGGCAGTGATGCTGATTTGCTGCCCAGCCAGATTATACTCCTGAGCGGATTGATAGCTGACCTTGAAACTCCAGGTGCCGGAATGAGCTGCGCTCTGATCACGGGACCAGTTCTTGCTCTCATTTTGAGCCCACCACGGCCTTGGCCAATTCTCCCATCGTGTTCTAGTCTCAAAGCCTGAATTGGCCACGATATTTGCAGCTTCGACCGCTATTGCCAAGGGCAAAAGGCTAAACCAAATCAAAGCCAGAAGCAGCGATAAGGCTAATTGTATCTTTAGAAACCTTGTTAAAAACCTTGCGGCCATCATTTCTCTTTCTCCTCATTCTTCTTCGTTTTTTAATGGATTCTTCTTCGTTTCTTTAAATAAAGCTGCCTGGTTGTTTATTTCATGGTACCTAAGTGGGATATAGAATTTATTCTATCCTTTCTCTTAATATACTAAATTTTCTAAAATCATGTCAAATTATAAATCAATTACTTTTTAGCCTGTTTAGCCTGCCCGAAGCGCCTCGGCGATATTCATCCCGCAGGCTTTGAAGGCCGGAAAAAGCCCACCGCCAAGGCCCATGATCAGAGAGAAGGCCAAGGCCTGGCAGGCTATTTTAACAGACAGGGCAAAAGAGAAGGTCAGCTCTGAGAAGGTCTGGAAGTTAGTGGTCGAAATCGTAACCAGCTGAAGGAAGGAGGCGAGAAAAAGTCCCACAAGACCACCCAGAAAGCCAAGGAGCGCAGCCTCCAGCAGGAAGGCTAAAAGGATATCTCGACGCCGGAAGCCAAGAGCCCGAAGGGTGCCGATCTCACGGGTCCTGGTAGCCACAGCCGCGTTCATGGTAATAATAGCTCCGATCACAGCGCCAAGGGAGAAGATCACGGTCAGCGAGGCTCCCAGGATGCGCAAAAACTTAGCCATCCATTTTGACTGCTCTGCATAGTATTCAGCCTCCCGCTTAACTTCCAGGGTCAGGCGGGGATTAGTTTCAATATCCGCCTTGAGCCTTTCGAATTCTGAAGCTTTATCTAGCCTAAAGATAATCGAAGAGTAGACCGGACGGCGAAAAGCCTGCATGAGCTGATCGACATCAGCCCAGATTTCCGAGCTAAAGCCGCTGTTGCCCGCATCGAATAGGCCGCAAACCCTCCACTCTTGAAGGCCAAGGCGTAGTGTTTCCCCAAGGCCGCATCCTTTGAATCGCCTGGCGATATTCTTGCCGACGATAATTTCTGCTGTGGCTGGTCTTGGCAGGCGTCCTTCTACCAGTTTCACCTTTGGCCTAAGCCGCAATGATTGCTCGCGGCCACCCCGAATGACCACATTCGATTGCTTGTCGCTTCCCCGCCTCTGGAGAGTAATCAGCACTACCACCTCCCTGGCCAGCAGGGGCTGCCCTTCGGCCCCAAGCGCAATTTCGGGCTGCGTCTCAACGATGGCTGCCTGCTCACGGGTAATGCCGCTTAGAACCTCGGTCGTGGCTCCTTTGCGAATAACCACTACATTGTCTGCTGAGCCGGTCTCAACCAGGGTTTTTTCTAGCCCTTCAGCCAGCATCAGGCTTGAGGCCAGAACAAACACCACCAGGGCCATGCCAAGGGAAGTGAGAATCGTAGTCAGACGCCGAGCCATGAGGTTACGGAAGCTATAGGATAAGAGGATAGCAGAGAGCATCAGGCGATCCTCCGCAAGGCTTCAGCTATGGGGATCTTAGCCGCCCGGCAGGCCGGTATTATGGCGGCCACTACCCCAACTAGAAAAGAGGCGGCTAGATAAAAATAAAAGATTTCTCTCTTCAGTCTGAATATAGGCAAATAATTCCGCAAGGTTCGGCCAAAGGTGCTGACCATCGGAAAGGTAAGGGCAGTGGCTATAATGCAGCCCGCTAAGGTGATTATCAGAGACTCGGCCAGGATCAAAACGATAATCTTTCGGGGGCCAAAACCCAGGGTTTTCAAGACCACCCACTCGCCAGTTCTTTCCCTGACCGACATGGCCATGGTGTTAGCAGCCACAGCCATGATGATCAGGATCACTACTAGGGATATGAGCTGAATAGCCTTAATGATCGCCTCGCTCATGGTAACGAAGCTTAGCTGAAAAGAGCGTTCGGTTTCAGTCAGGGTTTCAGCCAGGGAGTTTTTGAAGGTCTGGTCTATAGCCTGAGCCACTTCGGTGGTCAAATCAGCCTTACTTACCCCGATGATGTAGAAATCGACCATATCCGCCCGATGAGGCATGATTTTCTTAAGCGCCTGATTGAGATAGTCCCAATGAAAGAAAAACTGGGACTCATCAAGATCGACAGTTCCACGGCTGTAGATACCAGCCAGTACAAATTCCCAGTTGCCGGGAAAGATCGTCCCCCGCAAGGTAATAATGTCGCCGATCCTCCAGCCGAATCTCTCCACCAGCCTTCGGCCAGCAACGGCCGAGCGTCGATCGCGCAGAAAGCGCTCCTTTTGGTCAGCCGGGAGTTTATAATCATAGAGTCTGAGGTACCCATGCGGTTCAATGGCAAAGTTAGCGAAAAAGTTTTTTTCTTCGATATAGATACCGCCAAACCAGCTTCCATAAGTTATTGCCTCTACTCCCTCAATCTGGCGAATCTTATCCCGATAGGCCAGGGGAAGGGGAAAGGTAAGAGAAATAGAGTTCCTGCACACCAGTCGGCGGGCGGAAGAGGCTTCTGCACCTGCATACCAGGCATCAATGAATGTTTGCAGAAGTCCAAAAGCTAAAAGAGCTACGGTAACGCTGAGAATGGTCAAAAAGGCGCGAAACTTGCGGCGGAAGGCGTTTTTAAACAGCAGCTTGAGCTGAAGGATCACTGCAAGAGCCCTTTTTCCAAGTGCCTTATGAGCCGGGCCTTATCCGCTGCCCGTGGGTCATGAGTAACCATGATGATGGTTTTCCCTAACTCCCGGTTGAGACGGTCCATAAGAGTAAGGACCTCCTCAGCAGAAATACGGTCCAGATCTCCGGTTGGCTCATCAGCTACAATAATGGTCGGATCAGTGATAATGGCCCGGGCAATGGCTACCCGCTGCTGCTCGCCGCCAGAGAGCTGGCCAGGGTAGTGATCTTTCCGGTCAAAGAGGTTGACCAGATGCAGGGCTGTCTCTACATGCTCCCGCCTCTCCTGCCGAGACAGGCGGGTCAGAAGCAGGGGCAACTCAATATTTTCAAAGGCCGTAAGCACCGGAATCAGGTTGTAAAATTGGAAAATAAACCCTACATTGGCCGCTCGCCACCGGGCAAGCTGAGCTTCGGAAAGAAGAGCGATGTCAACGCCGCCCACTCTGACTGTCCCGCTATCCGGCCTGTCTATTCCGGCGATTAGGTTCAAAAGAGTGCTCTTGCCAGAGCCCGAGGGCCCCATCAGGGCAAGGAATTCTCTGGCTTCGATCTCAAGGCTTATATGCTGAAGAACTGAAATCGTCTGGCTATTTCGGTGATAAGACTTGGATAGATCTTTTATCTCAACGATCAAAGGAGGCTGCTCCATTTACTCTCCCAAAATTTTTACCCTAGCCCCATCCCGTAATTTCTCATCAGGTCTGGCCACTACCCTATCCCCGACCGCTACCCCACTGGCCACCTCCACCAGATCAGCAAACCGGCTTCCCACAGTTACCGGTCTTTCAATCGCCCGGCCATCCCTGACCACAAAGACTGCTTTCTTGCCCTGCCGGCTTACCACCGCGCTCTGACTGAGGAGTATCCGCGGACGCCTCTCCTCATCTCTCAGAGGACGCGAGAGAAAGTTAACCTTAGCGCTCATATCAGGAAGGATGCGGCTGTCTTGGTCTAAAAACCTGATCTTGACCATAATGGCGGCCTTAGCTCGGTCCACAGTCGGGACAATCATATGAACTACTCCCCGAAACCGGGCTCGAGGCAGGGCATCGAGCTGAATCTCACATGCCTGGCCTATATTTACCTTTTCCAGGTTGGATTCGGAAATATCCACCTCGACTTGCAAGGAGCCAAGATCAGCAATGGTAACCACGGCAGCTTTTATGTTAGCCGCAGCTCCAAGAGGTGTAACCACATCACCAATATCGGCGTTTTTGGTCAAAACGACAGCATCGAATGGGGCCCGGATAAAAGTATGGTCAAAAGAGATTTTAGCTCCCTCAAAGGCTGCTCTCTGAGCCTCCACTGCGGCCTCGGCGGCTGAGGCCGCAGCTGAGGCTTTCTGATAGCGGGCTTTGACCGCATCATAGTCTGCCTGGGACAGGAAGCCCCGGCTCAGCATCTGCTCGCTTCGATTCAGGACCCGAGCGGTTTCGCTAAGCTCAGCTCTTGCCTGCTCAAGATTAAACCTGGCTACCCTCAAATTGGCCTTAGCCTGATTTAGAGCCGAGACAGCATCAGCCTCATCAAGCCGAGCAATTACCTGCCCCTTCACTACCCGACTTCCCTCCTCAACCGCCACTGATACCAGACGGCCAGTGATCTTGGATGATACGGCCGCCCTGCGCTGGGCAACCACATAACCGCTGGCGGTTAAAACAGTAAGGGCTTGAGAGGGATAGCTCTCAGATATGGTAGTAACTTCAACCTGCCAAGTAGGAAGCAATATCTTTTTCCCAAAGAGTAAAGCCATGCCTAGAAAAATGAGCGCCGCGGCCACCAGCCACCACCTTGGCCGGGCAAGCTTGGCCGAAGGGACAGCTAGTTCAGATTTATCTATCTTAAGCTTTGATAAATCAATCTCAGGCATTCTCTCTGCCCCCCTTCTATTTACTCCTCTACATTTCGGCAAGGCCGCGACAAGATCTTTGCGCCAGCAAAGATTAGAAGGGGAAAACCCTTTTGAAAAAGGGTTTTCCCCTTCTACCCCCTTTCCCAAAACTTTAATTTTATTAATTAAAGTTTTGGGAGGATGGTTTGGAAGGAACCCTTTTTCAAAAGGGTTCCTTCCAAAAAAAGGGTTCCTTCCAAAAAGCCTCACCCTCTGTGGCTTTGAGCAAATGAACCTGCCGATTGTGGGGTATAGGGTAGAGGGTCTATATGAGATGAGAGGATGGAGTAAGGATAAGACTATGATAAGACAATTACGCCCCCCAAGGGGAATACCTGTTGAGCTTGGACATACACTTTTAAACCATTTTATCTTGCTTGATTGTAGGGGAATAATGGAAGATCTTTCAATGGATTATCTTTTTTGGTTGGCAGAAATTCTCTGCTCTACTCCCCTGGCCGATGATCTGCTTGTACTCCAAGATTCGATAAGGGCTGATGTGCGGCTTAGAGTTTTAGGCGGTGATGGAAATGAGGCTGATTTTTGCGGAAACGGGATGATCTATGCAGCGGCCAAGATCGGTCAGGAGATGGGCGTAAACAGAATTAAAATTGAAAGTGCAAGCGGAGTGAAGCTGGCGATCAAACTCGATGAAGAATGGGAGGTGGAAATCGGGCCTGCAATTTTTCTCACTCAGGAATTAGCCAAAATCCCTCCATTTTTGCTTCAGGGAAAATCGGTCTTTGGGCTGGTGCGGGCAGGAGAGCCTCATCTGGTGATCAATATGCCGGCTGCGTTCAGCAGATCTCATACCCATCAGAAGGATTTTGAGGACTACTGCCGCCCTTTGCGGGATATTACCGGCATTGAAGGTGGGGTAAATGTTACGATGGTGTTTGAGACCAAGGACAGAAGCGCTCTCATCAGAACCTATGAGCGGGGAGCACGGCGGCAAACTTTTTCCTGTGGCACTGGCTCGGTATCAGCCGCGGCCGTATTATTCGATAGCCCACAGAACGGGAGTGAATTCGATATCTGCTCTCCTGGCGGGCGACATACGGTCATCTATGAACAAAATAAATGGTTTCTTCGGGCCGCTCCTCAAAGGATCAGCAACGGCTATCTGACCGACTCAGGGCTGCATTTGCCGTTCTCAGGACTGGAGAGCTATCCGGTTCAGAGCGCATTAATGAAGAGAAGATATGTTTATATTGAAAAATGACGTATGAATAGCACGGAAGAGGAGTTTTTTCTCCCATTTCGCTATGGAGCAATAGGGTGTTAATAGATTGTATTTTTTATATTTAAGCTTAAGATGGTTCACTAAAAATAATTTTGACAAATTCATTGCCGGTATGGTAAATTTTTAACGTGTCTGGTGTTTGCCGCTCGCCTCGTGTGGCGGGATTTGTATAGGCTGGATCACTAGCTAATTACCAGCTCATACTGCTCGCCTTCGGGTAGCGAAGTATAAAACGCGGTATTTGTAAAAAACATGCTGTGTGTGGTGGGTAGGTTTTGAAAGGGTTAGTGAGGAAGAAAAAGCGGGATGAATTTTGGGTAGCGGTGATTAGCCTTTTTCTATTCTGGATGGCTATCTCCTCCTGCCAGGCCAAGATCTGGTCAAAATTAGGCCTGATAAACCTTATCGAACATAGTATCGTCGGATTAATTATTTCTCTGCTCATTGTTTCTCTGTACCCAAAGCCTATTTTCAGCTCCGAGCAAATTGCCACCTATCGTAACTTTGGAGTGATCGTACGCTTACTCCTATACATAAGGCGACTGATGATCGAGATAGTTATGGCTGGAATTGATGTTGCCAGAAGGGTATTGCGCAGGCAGCTTATGATCTCGCCGGGCATTGTCCAGATCGAAACCCCTCTTAACAGCGAGGGGGAGATTACCCTGAACGCCAATTCGATTACTCTTACCCCTGGCACGATCACCATTGAGGTTAAAAAAACAGAAAAAGGGAGTATTTTTTGGGTTCATTGCATCAGTCAGGAAGCGGTAAAGGAAATAATGGAGAGCGGAGGATTTGTAGACCAAATCCGCGCTCTTTATCGGAGGTAGCAGGTTTATGGGGCTTGATGTTTTGTTAAAATTAGCTATTTTGGTTCTCTCCTGCACAATATTTTTCTGTCTCTACCGGGCAATTCTGGGGCCAACCACAGCCGATCGGATTATTGGCATCAACGTGGTAGGGACTAAGGCGGTGGTGGCTTTTGTTTTTCTGGCAGCCATCTTTCAGAAAAGCTCTTATCTGGATATCGCCATGCTCTATGCCATGCTAATTTATGTAACTACCATTGCTTTTATCAAATACCTAGAGCACCGGCAGTTGGGTGAGTAATGATCTACGTGAGAATAGCGCTACAGATTTTAGCCGCAGTGTTTATTATCGCTGGAGTATTTTTCTTCATCGCGGCCACAGTCGGCATTATCCGCATGCCCGACCCTTACAATCGGGCCCATGCAGCCGGCAAAGGAGACAGCCCCGGATTTCTCCTTTCATTAACCGGTGTGTGGCTCTACTGGCTGACCATAAATCCAGCGGAGAGTTTTAAGATTTTGCTAATTATTCTCTTTATGCTGTTTGCCAATCCGATAGCGGTTCATGCTATTTTGCGGTTCTGCTATCGGACGGGTGTGCCGTGGGTGAAGGAAACCACAGTGCATCTTTTGAAGGATCAAAGGGAAGAGAAGGATTAGGGAAAAAGGGAAGATAAGATATGGACATGGTGATCCTGGCGCATGTAATTATCCTGATATTTTTGGTGGCCACAGCCCTTGCGGCCATCATATCCAGGGACCTTTTGGAGTCGGTTATTATTTACAGTGCCTACAGCTTTACCATTACGGTAACCTACAGCATATTGAGGGTTGTGGATGTAGCCATGACCGAGGCGGCCGTCGGAGCAGGGATTTCCAGCGTCCTGTTTGTAGCCGCTCTCTGCAAAACAAAAAGGAGGGAGGATTAAGTTGAAGAAATTTCTCCCGGCTATCCTGTTCACGGTTTTTGCCTTCAGCATGATTATAGTCATCATGGGGTTTAACCCGATTGGAGATCCGCATCTTCCAGGGTATGCAGATTTTGTCTCCTCCCCCATAAGCAAACATCAGGTGGTTAAGCAGGCCGATTCCATAGCCCTGCACTACAACCGCCATGCCTGCTCGGACACAGGGGCGATGGATATTATTGCGGCCATTATTTTTGATTACCGGGGGTATGATACCCTGTTTGAAACCACAGTCTTATTCACTGCCCTGATCGGGGTGCTTTCCATTATCGGGGTAAAAGAGAGCTGATTGTGCTAATGAGCGGCCAAAAGGATAAGAAGGAATCGGAATATTGGTCAGGCATTGTCATTCAACTGGTCAGCCGGATCATGTGTCCGTTCATTATCATGTTTGGAATTTACCTGATAACGCACGGGCACCTGACTCCAGGGGGGGGATTTCAGGGCGGAGTGACTATCGCGGCCTCATTCATCCTGTTTGCTCTAGCCTTCAATAAAAAGGAGGGCCGGCAGATGGTCCCATCATTTTGGTTAAAATGTGGAGCAAGTGGGGGAATACTTATTTATATCGGGGTGGGGTTGGCCGGTATACTCCTTGGGTATAATTTTCTAGCTAACAAAGTGGCTGGCATCTTCCCTCGCGGCCTGCCGGGTGAGCTTCTTAGCTCAGGCAGCATTTTCTGGATCAATATCGGTGTTGGCCTGGCTGTGGCCAGTATATTCACTGATTTATTTTTCTCGTTTCTGGAAGAGCGCCCGGATGAAACCTGTCTGAAGACTAAGCAGGAGCTGCCATACCGGAGGAGATGGTCGGATGTTGATAGAAACGGTCTTAAGTAGAATCGACTACATTGTTACTGTCATTTTGTTTTGTATCGGGCTCTATGCCTTGATTATAAAACCCAATTTGATTAAGAAGCTGATCGGGATGAACGTGATTGAAACCTCAGTTTACCTGTTTTTCATCGCTTCGGCAGATGTGCGGCTTGGGCCTGCCAGTTGGCAGTGGGCAGGGCCGTCGGAAATCGCTGATGCCGCGCAAGCGGCTCGCGTGGCAGCCGGGCAGGTGGCTTTGGTCAATCCGATACCATCGGCCCTCATCTTAACGGCCATTGTGGTTAGCATCAGTGTTACGGCTATCTCTCTGGCCTTATCTATAAAGATCTATGAACATTACGGCACATTGGATACTCGAAAGATCATGAGACTCAAAGGGTAGTTATTATTCTTTAAAAATAAAAACATAATCTATAATCCTTGCAGGGCGCGACATCAAGGCTAAGAATGCTGTGCGGCTCAGAAGGTGGCGGATGATCATGACAGCGATCCTACGGTGGATATCATTAGAGCGCGAAAGATAGCCAGGTATAAGCAACTTGTTGATCTAAAGCTCAAAAGAGGCAGACTTATGGATTCATCTATTGGCATCGGTGCATCTCATTTACAAATCTTGATACCGGTTATTATGATAGCCAGCGCACTCCTGGTTCCCCTAATCTCTAGGGGCAACCCGAGGTATCGCCTCCCGCTGGTCCTTCTGGTTACTGCAGCTGCCTTTCTTGGTTCTGTAGACATCCTGGTAAAGGTTATCCTCTCCCCTACTGGATATCTCGAATATATGGCCGGGTATCAATGGGGGGGAAAGAGTCTTCTTCGGACAGGCCAGCCGATCGGTATTGTCCTTCGCACGGATCTTCTCGGAGCCATCCTGCTGCTTTTGATCAACGGCATTGGTTTTCTAGTGACATTGTATTCCTGCAGATCCGCTCACCATGAGGTGCCAGAGGGAAAGCAGCCCTATTATTATACCCTGCTGCTGCTAATGCTGGCCGGCATGTCTGGGATCGCTATAGCCGGCGATTGCTTCAATTTCTACGTCTTTTTTGAAATTGCTTCTATCAGCTCCTATACTCTAGTCTCTATTAGCGGACGACCGGAATCGCTTGAAGCTACGTTCAAATATATTCTTACCGGTGCCTTGAGTTCGATCCTCATTGTTTTCGGCATCGGGCTTCTGTTCAATGCCACTGGAACACTCAATATGTATTATGCCTCCCAGCAGATTGCTAAAATTGTCAGCTCCCATCCCGAATCGCCCCTCTTTCCCTACCGATACCTGATTTATGCCTCTCTGGGACTATTCATCATGGGGTTTAGCATCAAGGCTGCCTTTTTCCCCAGCCATGCCTGGTTAGCTGACGCCCATCCGGCAGCCCCATCTTCGATCAGTGCTCTTTTATCAGGTCTGGTGGTCAAAACAACTGGAATTTTCCTGCTCATTCGCTTCGTATTCACGGTTTTCGGGATTCATAAAGGCTACCTAGGAGAGGTTCTCTCTGTGCTCTTTTTGATTATCAGCATCATCACCATTATAAGCGGCTCGCTTTTTGCTATAGTCCAGACTCAATTGAAAAGAATGCTGGCCTACTCAACCATTGCCCAAATGGGCTACATTCTTTTCGGTGTAGCCCTGGTCACTCCATACGGGCTGGCTGGATCTATTCTCCATATTGTTAATCATGCCATAGTCAAGAGCTTGATGTTTCTGTGCGCTGGAATAATCCTGCACAAAACAGACATCAGGGATATAACTGATATGGGAAGATTGGGATATAGAATGCCGGCCACTATGGCCTGCTTCACCATCGGAGCCTGTTCGCTGGTTGGGGTTCCTCCCATGTGCGGCTTTATGAGCAAATGGGTTTTGGCTACTTCAGCTATTCAGGCGGGCATGCCCTATCTGGTTATTATCCTTTTGATCAGCAGCTTGCTGAATGCGGTTTATTATTTCCGGGTAGTGGCGATCAGCTATTTTGGAAATCCGAAGATAGAGATAGATACCGTCGATGAAGCACCGAAGACAATGTTGGTGCCGGTCTGCATATTAGCCGTATTAGTCATTATCCTGGGAGTGCTGGTAAAATATCCTTATCATGCTGCCGCGTTGCCCGCGGCTAGGTTGCTGTTAAGGTAATTTGTTTTAAGGCAAATAAAAAGGTATAAGAGGTGCTCCCCGGCTTTAGTTGAGTATATTTTTCGGACAGCTCGCTAAGGAGAAAACGATTATGATTAAAAGCTATCTTCCTTTATTAGTAGTTATGTTCCCTCTTATTGCCATGATCTTTCGCCCCTTTGTCCAGAAGCATCGGCTTTATCATTATACGGCTATTGTCAGTGGCGTTACCCTGCTCCTCATTCTGGCTATGTATCCGGCAATTGTCGACGGGAATATCCTCGATCTGACCCTGGATACGGGGCTGGGATTTAATTTCGTTTTCCGGGCTGATCTGCTTGGTCTTTTCGTCGGCCTCATCTCGGTAGTGCTATGGACTTTGTCTTCAATTTATAGCATTGAATATATGCGTCACTCTCACGCTCATGCCCGGTTTAACATCTTCTCTCTCCTTTCTCTCAGCGGAATGATGGGGGTAGTCTTTACTGGAAATCTTTTCACTCTTTATATATTTTTTGAACTTTTAAGTGTGGCCTCGGCTATTCTTGTCTTCCATGAAGAAACCCCCGAGGCTATGAAAGCAGGCTTTAAGTATCTATTTCTGGGAATCGCCGGAGGACTCGTTCTGCTTTTTTCCATTATCATGACCTACTATCTTACCGGAACAGGAGATCTTACCCTAATCGGCCTCGGATTGCAGGGGAGCAAGTGGCTGCCATGGATCTTCTGGGGCTATATCATCGGCTTCGGGGTCAAGGCCGGCATGTTCCCTCTGCACATCTGGCTTCCTTCAGCTCACCCGGTAGCTCCCTCAGGAGCCAGTGCGCTTCTCTCAGGCGTTATGATTAAGGCCGGAGCATATGGAATTTTTAAAACCATCTACCATATCATTGGCTATCAGGACATGGTCAAAAATCACATGGGTCTTATGCTGCCGATGCTGATCATCAGCCTCATAACCATCTTTCTTGGGTCAGCCTGCGCCATCACCCAGACGGAGATCAAAAAGATGCTGGCCTACTCCAGTATTTCACAGATCGGCTATATCATCATGGGATTTTGCCTCCTGGCCCCGCGGGGCATCGTTGGGGGCATAATGCACATTTTTGCCCATGCCCTGATGAAAGGGACCCTCTTTATGTGCGCTGGGGCATTTATCTATAAAACAGGTCTGCGCAACCTCGAAGACCTTAAAGGTATTGGAAGGAGAATGCCTTGGGTTACCTTGGCTTTCAGCATCTGCGCCTTCTCAATGATCGGGCTGCCACCCTTTGTCGGTTTTATCAGTAAGTGGTTCTTAGCCCTGGGAGCGCTGGATATGATGAAAATGGGGAATTACTGGCCAGGATTTGGAATAATCGCTCTGCTGACCCTGCTGCTCAGCAGTCTACTGAATTTGGTCTACTATGGCCCGGTGGTCATCGGTGCCTGGATGCAGCCAAGAGTCGAGGCACAGACGCAGGATGATGAGACTGTGGCCAGCGATCATAATGGCGAAGCAAACCATCAGGCTCAGCCGCCTATGGTGGCCTTAGCTGATCAGGGAGCAAAGGAGCACAATAGTGAAGATCCCAATTGGGTCATGCTGACCCCAATTTTAATTTTGACTATGGCTGTTTTGGTCTTTGGCATCGCGCCAGGGATTCCACTTAATATTGCCTGGCAGATCTGCCATATATTTTTCCCCTAAAAAGCAGGGTGTGGGGAGTGAAGAAGATGAAGTACTGGCTGCGCTTGATCCATTTTCCCTATAAAGAGCAGGATAAGAGGGGGCGATCGCCGATGCCTGGGCTGACTCAAGTGTTAGGGAAAATACAAGGGAAGCTTTGGATTGTGGCTTTATCCATGCTGATCCTTCTGGCCGCAGAAGGAGTCTTGTGGTGTTCGTCTCATCATATAATAAAAGAGTCTGGTCATATAAAAGAGTCTGCTCATTCTGAGCTCATCACTACCCTCTCTCATAACTCTGATCAGGGAGAAATTAACCATCACTCCACCTCAATTCCTGTTCTATATAAACTGTACTGGATCGGTCTAATCATCATGGTGGTCCTAATGGTAGGGTATTTTTTCTTTCTCCATCCAAAGGAGAAATATCAGTTCATCAAGCCGCTAACCATAATTTTCATCTTGTTAGCTCTTTCCCTCTATCTTATAGAGCAAGGAAGGGTTTTCACTGGATATTTCGACCCCAGCGCGGGGGGCAGATTTGTCTCTGGATATCATGAAAATAACGAGATAGGATTTTTACGATTTGTATACAAGCTGACCCTGGGAATGGCTCTCTGGGCGTTTGGGTTTATTACCTACCAGGTTAGGCTAAAAAATAAAAAAAGCGCCATGTTAGCGGGGGGGACAAAAGTGAGGCAAGGAGAAGGAGAATGAATTCCACCGAGCAGACCAAGATTCTAATTGTCGATGATGATCCGGATACGCGGGATATTATCAGGTTAAGTTTAAATTCCCGCGCCTACCGCATATCAGAGGCACGAACAGGCGTTGAGGCCTTGGAGAAGGTAAATGCCTATGATCCTGACATTGTGGTGCTTGATATAATGCTGCCGGAAAAATCAGGCATGGAAGTGTGCAAGGCTATCAAGGAAAGTACTAAAACTGCTCATGTTCCAGTAATCATGTTGACCGCCAAGCAGACTATCCACGATAAGATAGAGGGGCTGAATATCGGCGCCGATGACTACCTGGTCAAACCCTTTGATCCGCTAGAGCTTGAGGCCAGGATCAAGGCCTTGCTCCGAAAAATGAGGCGAGACCTCTATGCCAATCCCCTAACCCACCTGCCGGGCAATGTGCCCATCGAGAAGGAAATTCAGCGAGCCATTGATGAGCAAAGAAGCTTTGCCGCTTTATTTATTGATCTTGATAATTTTAAAGTCTACAACGATAACTATGGTTATGCAGCTGGAAATAGAATTATCAAATTCTGCGCTCAAACAATCCTGGACAGCGTGAAGCGCTTTGGGAATGCTCAAGACTTTGTCGGCCATATAGGCGGAGATGATTTTGTGGTCCTGACCACGCCGGATAAAGCGGATCAGATCTGTCAGGAAATTATCAGGATCTTTGACAGTCTCATCCCGATTCAATACAACGAGGAGGATGTAACCCGAGGCTACCTAATCAGCGAGGATCGGCGGGGAGAGGTGAAAAAGTTTCCGCTGATGACTATTTCAATTGCGGTCATTACCAATGAAAATAATCAGTTTATCCATCACTTGCAGGTCGCTGAAAAGGCTGCGGAATTAAAACGGCATATTAAAAAGATCGAGGGCAGCAAATACCAGAAAGACCGACGAAAGAGCCCGACACTGGCCCTCAAAAATGACACGGCTGACCCTTCGCTCTCGGCGCCACCAGCAATGGATGGGCAGTAAGTTGCGTATGGATGGGCAGAGTAGCGTGTTGTTTAGGCCTCCAGCTTATTGCGGCTGCTTTCAGCAGCATGTGGTAGTAGTTTTTTTCTGAAGTGTTTAGTGAGCAGCATGTGGTAGTAGTTTTTTTCTGAAGTGTTTAGTGGTAGTTTTTTGAGGTATTTTCAGGATTTATGAATCTTTCGATTACTCAGAAGCTGGCGATCGGATTTTTGACCATTGCCTTCTCTACGGCTGCGGTCGGCACCTTGGCTTATGTTTCCCTGCTGCGGATCGGCTCTGAGCTTCAGGTGGTTGTGGCCGCGCCTTTAAATACTGCATCGGCCAGGGACAGAGAAATTGTTCAACGAGTCAGGCGGTTAATTAGGCAATCGGCCCAAGATAAGATCATTCTTTTCGCTGGCATGATCCTGAGCTTTATCATTGCCTGGTGGGGATGGCTATTTTTATCTCGCCAGGTGGCCGATCCGATTATTTCTTTAACCCAAAAGGCTGATCTGATCAGCCAGCAGAGCGGCAAATTACATGAGACAGTCGCCACCAGCGGCCAGGATGAGACCAAAAAGCTAGCCAGGGTCTTCAACCAGATGAGCGCCTCCTTGCAGGAGCAGCAGATGGAGATCGAGAGGATTAATCGGGAACTAGAGAGGCGAGATCAGCTATTGGGTGAAGCCAATGCCAAACTGGAGCGACTGAATGCCATGAAATCGGATTTTCTGTCAATTCTCTCTCATGAGCTACGCACGCCGCTCACGGTAATCAAAGGGTATCTGTCGCTAATGAAAAATCAGCGACTTGGGCCAATCAATGAACAACAACTAAAAGGGCTGACCATAGCTGATGAGCGAGCGGATCATCTAAATAGCCTGATCAGTGACCTGCTCGATCTGTCCCGGATCGAATTGAATAAGTATGAAATCCGGCAGGAGGTTTGGGATTTGGCCAAAATGGCCGAGGCTGCTGTCGATTCTATGCGGCCATTATTTGAAAAAAAGGGGCTGCGATTCAAAACCCATATTCCGGCTGAGCTTCCGCTGGTTTATGCGGATAAGCAAAAAGTTTCTCAGGTGCTCACCAACCTGTTGAGTAATGCTATTAAGTTTACGCCAGCCGGAGGAGAGGTTATCCTAGAAGCACTCCCCAGCGTTGAGGAGCGAAGCGGTGAAGAGAGCCGGCCAGAAGGCGATGATTTTGTGCAGATTAATGTCAAAGATACTGGAATTGGTCTGGCAGAGGAGGAAATTCAGAAGATTTTTGATAAGTTTTATCAAGTAGATGACTCGGTAACTCGAGAACATAGCGGCAGCGGTCTTGGGCTTTGCATTGCCAGAAATATCGTCGAGTTACATCATGGCCGGATGTGGGTCAAGAGCCGAAAAGGAGAGGGAAGCACCTTTTCCTTCACCCTACCCAAAGCTGACTCTAGCTTAATGACTGAGGCGAAGGCCGCGCCCTCGGCCAAAGAAGGAAAGCCGCTGTTTAGCTTGTCAGCAGCCGACAAGAAGGTCAGCTCAGATAGCCGAAAGAGGCAGGAAAGCGGCGGCGAGGATATGGCTGAGCGCAGCATTCTGCTTGTGGATAATAATCCTCTCATCCAGCAGTTAATCATAACCTGCCTCAGTGCTTTGCCCTGCAAGATCAT
This sequence comes from bacterium, assembly GCA_023512255.1. Lineage (GTDB taxonomy): Bacteria > SZUA-182 > SZUA-182 > DTGQ01 > DTGQ01 > DTGQ01. Next base: position 19,813 of record JAILZY010000007.1, read on the forward strand.
AACCGCTAGCGACGGGATCGAGGCCCTAGAGAGGGTGTTTCAAACCCCTGTGGATTTAATTGTGCTCGATATCAATCTCCCAAGGCTCAGCGGCTATGATCTGTGCCAGATTATCAAAACAAATGAGAAAACCAAACACATTCCAGTTGTCATTCTCTCGGCCTCTGCCCAGCGATCTGAGATCGAACGCGGCTTTCAGATGGGAGCAAATGACTATATCACCCACCCCTTCGTACCGGAGGAGGTAGTAAAAAGAATTCACAACTTGATGATAAGCAAGACAGCCTGATGATTAGTAAGACTCTTTAAGAAGATAAATGCGAGTGAGACCTATGAACCAGAAAATAGATAGCAAGAGAGACCTATGAACCAGATTATCAGCTTCCTACCTTTGTTAGCCTTATCCATTCCTCTGCTCGGAATCATAGTCATCCTTTGGGTCAGCGAGCGATTTCCGCAAAGTGTCAATCTCCTTACCGCGCTCAGCACTCTTCTCACCGCTTTTGCGGTAGCCACCATGTATCCAACCATCAGAGCCGGTGGGAGCCTTACCAAGAGCTTTGTCCTATTTACGGCTCCTCAGGTGGGATTTATCCCGCTGGTTTTCTCCTTCAGGGTCGATGCGCTGGGGTTTTTCGTTGGGCTGATCGCGACTGTAGTTTGGATGCTGTCAAGCTTTTTTGCCATTGAATTCATGCGGAAAAAACATGCTCAGATACGCTATGATATTTTTTCACTTCTTACCCTGATCGGTATGCTCGGGGTTGTCTTTGCCGCAGATTTATTTACCCTGTATGTTTTCTTTGAGCTTTTAAGTGTTGCCTCCCTGGTGTTGGTAATTCATGAGCAGACTCAGGAGGCCATGCGGGGTGGGGTGATCTACATTTTCATGGGAATCTGCGGAGGTCTTATTCTCCTTATGTCAATCCTGCTGACCTGTTCCATAAGCGGCTCGACCGATATTGTGGCCGCAGGAGCTGGCCTCAAAGAAAGCAGGCTGCTGCCGCTGATTTTTTGGGGCTATATTCTTGGCTTTGGAGTCAAGGCTGGCATCTTCCCCCTGCACTTTTGGATGCCTTCGGCCTATCCGCAAACTCCAACCTGCGCCGTAGCTCTCTCCTCCGGGGTGATGATCAAGGCCGGAGCCTATGGGATCATCAGAACCATCTACAGCATCATCGGTCTTGATGCCCTGCGGGGAAGGTGGCTAGTGCCTATCCTGCTAGTTGCAGCTCTGGTATCCATTTTTGTTGGCTCTGCAGCCGCCATCAACCAAAAGGATATCAAAAAGCTACTTGGCTACTCCAGTGTATCGCAGATCGGCTATATAATCCTTGGTCTGACCCTGCTCTCTCCCCTGGGGCTGACTGCCGGGATTGTCCATATTTTCAATCACGCGATTATTAAAGCTACCCTATTTTTGTGCGCTGGTGCGATTTTTCACCAAAGCGGCAAAAGGTATCTTGACGAGCTCAAGGGGATTGGAAAGAGTATGCCCCTGATAACCGCCTGCTTCACTATGGCCGCTCTGTCAATGATTGGGCTTCCACCCTTCAATGGCTTTATCAGCAAGTGGTTTCTGGCTGCCGGAGCACTGGATGCGGTCAAGATAGGCTCATATCATCTAGGGGTAGGCATTCTGGCTGTTGGCACTCTTATTGTCAGCAGCTTTATGAACCTGATCTACTACGGCCCGATTGTCTATAACGCCTGGTTTGGAACCCAAACTTATCCTTCGAAAGATGAGGCGGGGCAAGATCCCAAACCGGTGATGATGATTCCAGTTTTACTGCTGGCCCTTGGAACAGTGATTTTCGGAATTTTCCCTGGTTTTCCGCTGAGCATTGCCTGGCGGATCAGTCAATTTTATTTCCACTAGGCAAAAAGCGCAAGAGTTTATCAGCATCGAAAGAGTTTTAGCATCGAAAGAAAAGAGTGGTCCCATGAACAAGACAGCAGCAGCAAGAGCAGCATTGGCCGCCTTTGGCCTAATTTTTATATTTTCCCTCTGGAGCTTTTTCCCTTTTTCTCATCCGACAGCAGTGTCTGAAATTTGGGCATCCTCGACTTCCTCTTTGCTAGAAGAGAGTGCCCACCATGCGGCGAGCGAGGCTTATCGAAAAATTGACCCTAAAGCATCTATCTTTTCCCCACTGCCGGTAGTGATTATTCTGATTCCTCTGCTTGGCGCCCTGATGCTCCTTTGGCTTTGCCGCAAGGACAAACAGGGGCAAGGGGGGATCATCGTAACCTTGAGCAGCGGTCTTGCCCTAGCCACATCCTTCCTAATGTATTCGCCAGTCATACAGGGTAAGTGGACTGCCGCTACTTTTGGGGGAGCAGCAGCTTATCGTCAGGGGATTTTCTATACAATTCCCTTTTTGCCTGCTTTTTCACTCAATCTGACCTTCAGGGTTGATCCGGCTGCCTTGATGTTAGTCATCTTGAGCTGTCTGGTGTGGTTTTGGGTAGCTATTTTTTCGCAAGGATATTTAGCCATTGAAGGACAAAGGCTGCGGTATAATGTGGCCAACCTCTGTGCTCTAAGTGCAACTGTGGGGACCTTTTTGGCCGGAGACCTTTTTACCCTGTACATATTCTATGAATTGATCCTCATTTTTCTCTACCTGATGGTTATTCACCGTGAGGATGAGGAGGCTTTACAGTCGGCCAAAATTTATCTCTACTTTGGGGTATTTTGTGGCCTTTTGCTATTGTTTGGGATTTTTCTCTTCTCCTATTTTACTGGTACGGTGGATATTCAGAGTGCAGCCGAAGCCCTTGGCCGGATGAGATATCCAGCCCTCAAGTATTGTCTAGCTGCACTCTTTCTGTTAGGATTTGGCGGCAAGGCCGGCATATTTCTTGAGCATATCTGGATGCCATCCTCCTACGGTTCTGCTCCTTGTCTCACGGCCGCCCTCTCTTCAGGGATCATGATCGAGGTGGGGGCTTACGGGATATTTCGAACCGTTAACATGATCTTTGCCCCTTCAAGCCACCTGGGGGAAGGCTCCTCGGCCTGGATAACCTCGGCTCAATTAGGCTATGTGCTAATCTTTGTGGGAATTGTAACTATGCTACTTGGGGCGATCAATGCCCTTTTCTCCACCCAGGCGCTGCGGCTTTTGGCCTACTCCAGTGTCAGCCAAATGGGCTACATTGTCATGGGCATCGGCTGTGCCGCCTATATGGGAAGCAGCGGGGCCATGGGGCTTGCGGGTGCGCTATACCACATCATCAACCATGCCCTGTTCAAGGTGGGATTGTTCCTGAGTATCGGTGCGGTCTACTTTCACACCAGAGAGCTTGACATTCGAAAGCTTGGTGGATTATGGCGGGATTTGCCGATCGCCAGCCTGACATTTTTGATCAGCGCCTTGGCAATTGCCGGTTTTCCTCCGCTGAACGGTTTTGCCAGCAAAACCATGCTCCACCATGCCATCCTGGAGGCATATCAGCACTCGGTCCACTTCTCCCCCTCGCATCTGCCTGATTTTTGGCTTCGGATAGCTGAAATCGTGTTCATTATTACTGCCGGCGGAACATTTGCCTACAATATGAAACTTTTCAGCATGGTCTTTCTGGGATCGAAAAAAGAGGGAGAAAAAAAGCCTACTTCCTCATCGCCCCTTAGTATGAATATCGCTCTGCTCCTTTTTGCAGCCGGAATTGTGCTTTTGGGATTTTTCCCCAACTGGCTGCTAGAAAATTTCATCGGCCCTATGTTGCCCTACTTTGGCTTTGACTCCCACTCTCATGCCTACCATATGATTTATAATCCCAAGGCCGCTAGCTTTTTACGCTCCGCCTTGCCGCTGTGGTATGATCCTGCTCAACGAAGTCTTCTGGCCAGCAGCCAGGTGATTCACAACCTTTCATCGGGCAGCACCGCCATTTTGCTTGGAGGCCTGGTTTTCCTTATCTTCCTGGCCTTTGGATTTTCGGAAAAGCAGCTCTCTCCTGCCTGGGCACTGACGACTTACTACCAAAAAGTGTTTTTTGGCTTTCACTCTCTGTGCCATCTGATCTACACCACAGTCGTGGCCGCAGCAGAAAAGACCATTTCCGTACTCATGGTCTATCTGTGGATTCCAGAGATCAAATTGGAATTGATTGTCCCGAAATCACCTGCACAGGCCAAACATGGAATGTTTCGGGTAATTTCCAAGGTGGACGAGCAGTATGCCCATAGCATAGATCAGACGGTACGAGCTAAGGGAATGTTTGGCCATATTTCAAAAATAGATCAGATGTATGATCATATTTTTGATAAGGCCAAGGATATTGTAGCTGAAGATGGGATATTTGACCGAATTTCTGAGGTTGAGGAGAAATTTTCAACCTCCATTGATCGGGCAGCAGAAAGCCGAGGCCTCTTTAGCCGGGCCACCAAAGCCGATGGCCAATTGAGCGGGGCGTATGACCAGGTTATCTTCAGCAGATTCTTCTGGGGGATCCTGGCCAGACGTGATGAATTCAAGGCCGGCCTGTGGAAGTATTTCAATCTGATCGAGAACTGGTATGACCGAATCGTCGAGCGTACCCTGTTTGATATCCTCGGCTCTGAAGATCTATCTAAAATTCAATTAGCAGGCGAAGACTTTGCCAGCTCATGGTTTTTGCGTCTTTGCAAAAGGGCAAGCGAAATCCATACCGGAGATATCAGCCACTATATCTCTTGGATCGCTATCGCCTTGACCATTATCATCGGCACTTTAGTTGGCTTTCTCTACATTAAGACATTCTTTGCCATGATCGTGGCTTTATCAACCATCATCACCTTTTTCGGTGTGCTGGCTGCGGTGATCACATTTTTTTTCAAACGATAGGGAAATAAGGCAGATGGTCCCCAGGTAAAAAACAATAGTTGATAAGGTAAATGAGAAACTCCCCTCTATGGTAATCCGGTCAAGATCGTACTAGGATTGGATATAAATGGGGAGCATCTGGAAATAAGGCAGGTATTTTTTGATTTTTCACAAGGAACTTTTTGCTTTTTACTCTTTTTGAAGGACTAGAAGTCGATGCAGTCGAAAGAAAAAGAAAATCTTGGTAGGGCATTGCAAATTATTTTGGCGAGGAGCTTTACTTATTTAAGCTTATTGGTTATTATAATCTTCATTATCTATTTCGTGAGAAGAAAGCCGTTTCAGGACTCAATTCCGACAGGGGTACGGGACATAGTAGCCATCGTCGATGGCTACTCGGAATATAAAGCACATATCCAAGGAGTGCGGGAGGGGCTTTTGTTCAAGGGCATTCACACTATCTTCTATGAGGAATCAAAGCTTGGAGAGATTAAGGAGAATCCTGTCTATGTCATCGGAACAGAGAAGGTGAAACGGGTTCTTGAAAAGCTGCCCGGACGCACCATCATCGGCTATGCTCAGTTTCAGGAAAAGCCCGCTGACAATTATACGGGAGTTTTTTCAGGATTTGACTGGGCCGAGGGCATTAAGTTCTACAGGCGAATTTTACCAGGGCTTAAGAGAGTTGGGGTTGTCTATTCGGAAACTATCCCTTGGTCCAGAGAACAGTTTGAGGCCCTGCAAAGCTTTGTCAGCAGCCAGCCAGAACTTGAGATAGAGATAACTCCTTTGCCGATCCCTAAAAACGGCAGAGAACTTCAAGAAAAATTGGATTCTCTTCTCAACACAGTAGATGCCCTCCTGGGGGTTGTTCAGGACAAAAATATTGAGGCCGCCTTGCCGATCATCATCTCAAGCTGCCTCAATCACAAACGCCCTTTCATAGGCGGAGGAAAGACAGGAGCGCAAATGGGAGCCTTGGCTGCCCTGGAATATGATCAAAAGCGACTCGGCAGGCAGGTAGCAGACACGATTATTTCTCAGATTATCAGGCAGCATAAAACGCCTGCCCAGATTCCCATTCTTATTCCTCAACCGCAGATCTTTATCAATCTTTCTACTTCCTATAAATTGGGCATCCAGCTTCCCAAAGATATTAAAGATCAAGCCGCGGAGAAATACTCCTAGGGGGGAAGATATTAGGCAATTTGGATAAGAGCTCTCTTTAAAAAAACCAAACTTGAAGCACTATAGTACTCCTAGGGGGAGAGAGTAGGAGATGAAGTTCACCATTTTGGGAGAATGAAATGCAGAAAGATAGTATCACAACGAGCCAATCTGTGTCTCGAGGCGATAGCAAAGACTCAATCCTAGCTGAAAATATGGCTATTTTGGGTCATATGCTAGAGGAGTCCAGGAAAGAGAGAGAAGGGCTTGAGGCCTTGCTGAATCAGATCAGGATGCAGATAGCCAGCCTGTGTGAAAACAGCGAGATGATTCTTCGGGTGGAAAAGCGAGTCGAGACCTTGCAGTTTTTGTCTCAGTCAACAGAAAAGAAAATTACCGAGGTTCTTCGATTTCGCGACCAAATCGATGAGGTGAATCGAAAACTTGACAGTTTTACCACCCTGGCCCTTGAGCTATCTGAAAAATTCGATGAGCTAAGCGGCCAGGTTGATGCCTTTAACCAGGTTAAGGATGGTGTCAGCCAATGCAAAGCGGCGGTTGAGCAGATAAGCCAAACGGTTCAGGTTTTGCAGACTGAAGCCGCTGATCTGGAAGGGAAAGTGGCTCAAATCTCTGATCGTAAGATAGATATTGACCTGGCAGTGGAAGAGGCCAATCAGTTTTCCGCCCTGACCAAAAAGCTGCGCAGCGAATTCCAGGGGATAGAGCAGGAGCGGACAGATGCCCTGTCCAAAATGAAGACCTTTGCCGAGCAGATGGCCAAATACGAATCGCTGGCTTTAGATATGCGGCAGAAGGCTGAAGAGCTAGATCGAGATCGAAAGCTCTATGAGGCTACCAAGCAAAAGCTAGATAGTCTTAACTCCCTGGCCGAATACATCAAAACCAAAATGAACACCCTATCACAGCAGCGGCTGATCGTGGAAAAGGCCAATGAGGAAGCTGGACGGCTAAATGTCCTGTTCTGGGATATGGAAGCCAAGATCAACAAATTGGCTGAAGAAAACAAATTGATCAAAAAAACCGAGAAAAATATCTGGCGTCTGGAATCCATGTTCAATGAGGCCGAGCTCAAGACCAAGCAGGTTGCCGAGGCCAAGGAATTTCTGACTACCGTTACCGAGCGGATCGAAGACCTGCAGAAGCTGTCAGCAGAAATCTCAAACAAAACCAGGGAGTTGAATGAGACGCGGGCAGTCATGAATAACCTGAGCGGCAGGATCGACTATCTGCATTCTCGGCTTGAGGACGCCGAGCGCAAAGGAGACGAGATCCTTACCCTTCAGACCGATATTCAGCGGGTCAATGAGCAGATTCAGCAGGTAAATCAAGAGCTGCAAGACCTGCAAAAGGAATTTGAAGAGGTGCTCGATCAGAAGGAAGTTATTAAAGAGGTGAAGACCCAGTTGCTGGAGATAGACCTTCTGGCTCATAATTTGCAATCCGAGGCTGAGAAGATTCAAGAGAAGGGAAAACTGATCGAGCGGATCGAAAGCAAAGTGGAGGCTCTGACCTCTAGCCTCATGGATATTGAGGATCGAATGATTACCTTAGAAACCAAAAGATCGGAGTTAGGACAGCTTGAATCTCAGATCATAGATATCAAAAAATTGGCCGAAGATCTTTCCAAAACAGAAGATGAGATCATTGAGAGGATCGACTTTATCGAAGATGCCAGGCAGCAGATGGAAAAGCTGATTGCTCTGTCTGGTGAGCTGAACGAAAAGATGGAGCGGGTGGAACGCCGACAGGCCTTGGTCCAGAATCTGGAAAATCGGATCTTGAGACTTAGCCAGTTAAGTAGCGAGTTAGAAACCCGCATCAGGACGGTTCTTCAGAATAAATCTGAAGTTGAAAGGGTTGAGGATGGGCTGAATGCCTTGAAAGTCCTTATCGAGGATATTGAGGTCAGAAGCAGTGAACTGCAGGCAGACAAAAAACAGATTCAGGAACAGGCTGCACAACTGGCCGAGCTCAAGACCCAGGCTGATGACATCCGGCAGATAATGAATCAAATTAACCGAAATAAAGATGCGGTTCAGCGAATTCATATTGAAATGGTCGAAAGTGAGAACAAAATCTCTAGCCTCTTTGGAGCCATTGATCACAAAATCAATGATCTTGAACACTGGCGCAGCCAGGCTCAAGGAATAGCGGAAACTTACCGAGCTCAATTCCGTGATCTCCTGCGGCAGATGGAAGAAGGGGTAGCTCGGGTTTTAAATGAGATGATTGATATTGACAAGATAGAAAATAAGTTGCAAAATCTCTCTCAACTCCATCGGGATATCGAACGCAAAATCGATGCTCTCTCGGCTCGCAAATCGGCTCTCTCGGAATTGGAAAGAAAGATCAGCGGTCTTGAAGAGCTATCTCAGGGGATTGACGAGAATCTGGCCAAAATAGCAGGTGGCAAAGATGTGATCGAAAGAACCAACCGCGATATTCAGGAGGTGCGTCTCCTGGCGCAGGACATTCGAGCCAGAATGCAAAATCTGCTTTCGGAAAGTGAAAAGGTGGATGAGGTCGGCGCTAGGTTGACAAGTCTTCACGATTTAATTGCTGATACTCACGAGAAGATGGGAGCCATTATGAAGAACATCCAGTTGATCGACGAGGCCGACTCAAGGATGAGAAATCTCGATTTGATGGCGGAAGATCTCAAGGTAAAATTGGACACCCTAGCCCAGCAGCAATCTTTGGTTGAGAGTGCCAATCAGCAGGTCGCTCAGCTGCAATTTTTATTGGGAGAGGCTGAAGTAAAGGCACGAAAATTGCAAGAATCATAATTCTATGAATCCTAAGACACATAATTTTGTGTCAGTCAGCAGAGTGGATCTTTTTTGGCAATGAGAGTAGAAAGCAAATAACACCTCTATGCACTGCGAAAATCATCCAGAAAGACAAGCAAAGGCTCGGTGTCAATATTGCTGGAAACCCTTGTGCCTGGATTGTCAAATTAGGGTGAAAGATCAACTATTTTGCAGCAAAAGGTGCCATACCCTCTTCCAGATCAAAAACATATGGCTTCGCAGCCAGCAAGCTCTTTTCAGGCACAATCTTTACCTACGGGCCAAGACCGAACACCTCAATCGATATTCAACCTTTATCCTGATTATGTTAGTTGTGGCCACTGGCGCAATTTCCCTGTATTCGGCCACGACTGAAGAAAGATATACTCCCTCCTCTCTGGATGGCCATTCTCTGTCCAAAGAAGCTTCTTCCCCCGCGGCTCTCCCTGCTGTCGGCTCAGCTAAGCCTTTGGGGGCAGACAAGCTCTTGAGTGCAAAGGAGCACAAGTTTTCATCAGCTCATCCATCTGTTGGATGGGCAAAGATGGATTTACGGACAGAGCCTGAGCGAAATTCAATTGAAGGCCTTACTGATGCGGAGGAAATATGCTCAAATTTTCATATATATCTTGCGCAAAATCGTGTCAAACAACCTTACTATCTTGTCGATATTTGTGGCAATGCCCCGCCTAACAGTATCATTGCCCTTTACAAAAATGACCGATTGTGTGATACTGTTCCATGTAAGGGAGAGAGGTTTTTATTCCCACGGATTGGGCTTGAGCGGAACAGGAATATTTTACAGGCCAAATTGATCACTGCTGATGGAAAGTTGTGCTATTCTAATACTCTGGAGCTGCTGGTCGATAAGGCAAGCTCACAGGTTACGGAAAAAGGGCTCGATATCAAGCGGGGAGATATCAATATGCCCAGGATTTGCTTGAGTTTTGATAGCGGAGAAAACGCCGATGCCGCGCCGCTCATATTGGATATTTTAAAAGAAAAACAAGTGCGGACAACTATTTTTTTGACCGGCGAATTTATTCGCCGAAATCCGAATATCGTCAAAAGAATAGTGGAGGAAGGGCATGAGGTAGGAAATCATACCGATACCCACCCTCATCTCACCACTCGGTCTGAGGGAGGACGGCTGGTCAAATGCCTGCCTGGAGTTGATCGAGAATTTCTCCATCGTGAGCTAAAAAAGGCTGAAGAGGCCTTCTATCATCTGACCGGAAAGCACATGAGTCACTACTGGCGAGCCCCCTATGGAGAAACTAACCTTGAGATTCGCAAATGGGCCGAGGAGCTCGGTTATATCCATGTCTCTTGGACTTGCGGACGGGATTGGGGGGATGGGCTAGACAGTCTGGACTGGGTAACGGATCCAAGCTCAGGAAGGTATCATACGGCAGAGCAGATCCGCAATCAGATTATCAACTTCGGCCAGGGTACAGAATTCGGAGCCAACGGGGGGATTGTATTAATGCATTTTAGCACCTATCGGCCTCATCAGGACAAGGTTTATTTACAATTGCCAGAGATTATTGCTGGCTTGCGGGCCAGGGGGTATGAGATCGTACCCATCTCGCAACTTCTGGAAGGAAAAGGGATAGATTCGAACAGATGGGCTAAAAAAGGCCGTATCCGTCAGACTGGAAGATGAGAGAGTCTCGCAAAGAAAGAAATTCGCTCTTATATATTCAGACACCATAAACCCTCGAAGGGGGGCTTAGCTCTTATTAGGGTTATGTCTCTCAATGGTAGCTAATAAAAGAGCGAAGAAATTTAACATGAAGGGGCCCAAAAAAGAAATAAAGAAATTCAATAGGAGCCTTGCAGTAATTTCAAGGGAAGTGAATAATAAATGCCTGCTGAGGAAGGGATAGTAACCGGGCTTGAGGGACCATATGCCCTGGTCAAGGTGGTCCGCAGTGCCGGATGTGCGCATTGCCCATCAGCCGCATCCTGTCACCTTGAGTCGGATCAGACCATGATCATCAAAGCACAAAACAGTGTCGGCGCGAAAGTCGGCCAGCGGGTGCAGCTTTTTGTTGCCCCACGGTCGATTTTGGCTGCATCATTTCTGTTGTATCTCCTACCTTTGGCCGGGCTTATGGTCGGAGCACTTGTTGGGAAAATGCTCTTTAGCCCTGTGGTAGGTAGTCAATTATCAGAGTTTTTCGCTGCCGGGATAGGTCTTGGGGTAATGATAGCAGTTTTTGTCGGCCTCAGGCTCTATGATCGCCGTCGGAAGTCAAATAAACGTTTCATGCCGCAGATTATCCAGGTGCTTTAGTCAGGCGGCACAAGGGGGGGAAGTTTAGGTGCGCTGCATGGGGTCAAGCATAAAAATATTTATTTTTGCAGTAGCGTAAATAAAGAGCCTTGTGCGCGCTGATAAGTCACAAACCCTTGCCTTAAATCACCCGATTCATAATCACGTATTATCAATCAATCGTTGGCCGAAAGGAGAAAGAGCATGGCTGAAATAAAGAAAATCGGCATTTTGACGAGTGGTGGTGACTGTGGCGGCCTAAATGCAGTAATCAAAGGCGCCGCCCACATGGCTCATTCCCTGGGGATTGAGTCAGTGATTATTCCGAATGGGTATGCAGGGCTCTATAACCTGGTGAATTTTGAGCGTCTGGTTACGCTTACGCCAAGTCGCCTGGATCAATTTGAAGCCTATCTTGCTGGATCAGAGGCTGGCCATTCACGGGTACAAATAAAAAAAATCAAGGATGAGGCCAAGTACGAGAGAATAAAACAGGGGTTGCAGCGCTTTGCTATTGATGCCCTGGTTATCAGTGGCGGAGATGATACGGGAAGCGTGATGGTGGACCTATCAAGTAAAGGCATCCCCTGTATCCATGCCCCCAAGACCATGGATCTAGACCTTCAGAGCTATTCGGTAGGTGGGGATTCGACCATCAACCGGATTAGCCGATTTATTCATGAGCTGAAAACGACGGGCAGAACCCATAATCGGGTAGTAGTAACTGAGGTTTTTGGCCGATACGCCGGCCACACGGCCTTCCGGGGCGGAGTGGCCGCGGAGGCTGATGCTATTCTTATTCCAGAGATTCCGGTAGATTTTGACCTTCTCTATGAGCACATGTTTTCTCGCCTTACCAGGCGGATCATGGAAAGTGATGTTAGAGCTGGAACCTATACCATTGTTGTGGCCGAGGGGCTGACCGATGCTTCAGGCCGGGAAATAGTCGATGAGAGCGCCGGAGTCGATGCTTTTGGCCACAAAAAGCTGGCCGGCGCGGCCAAGTATGTCTGCCAAGAGCTGGAAAAAAGGCTTAAGGCTGACCCTAGGGTCAGGAAGTTCATGCAGGAGAGCGGCCAGTTCGTGGAGGGAGTTTATGAGATCCCCGAGGTCCGCAGTGTTACCCCAGGACACCTGGTGCGCTGTGGCGAGTCTTCCGCCTACGATGTCAACTTTGGCAAGGAGGCAGGAGCAGGAGCCGTGCTGCTGCTGAAGAAGGGAATTACCGGAGTGACAATCTGTGGAGTCAAGGGAAAGAGCATCCTATACCAAAAAACTGAGGACATTATCAAACAGCGACATGTTGACCTTGATATGGTGGCTCTATACGAAGAGATGGGGTTTTGCTTTGGCCGAAAACCTGGTCGCTACCAAGGCGAAGCGGTAGAGATCTGCGGCCCGATTGATCGAATTTATTAACCATCCATATAAAATTTATTAACCCTCCATTTGAAAAATTTTTGAAAAATTGGAAAGCTAAAAGCTGAGTCTTGCAAGACCCAGCTTTTAGCTTTTTTTGGCCTTTTTCCTATTCTTATTTCCCCTCCCCCGGCTGATTTCTCTGAATAAAAATACGCTCATGTCTATCATTCGTGAACGCCGGAATCCTGGTAATTTTACCTTTGGATTACTGCTTTTGCTCAGAATTACGGCATACAGAATGATGGCATGCTGAAATTACTCGACTTTTCACTAAAAATGGACATGAGAGTAAAAATATCTTTATCCTACCAGATAATACAAAAAAAACACGATATATAGATAAACTACTTTAATTTAAGATTGTGCGGGCTCATGCGGTAGACTTATACCGCACGATGAATGAATACACACACGATCACGATGAATGTAAGGGAGTTTTTCCCCCATTAATAAGAGGAGAAAAGATATAGGCGAGAAGATAAATAGGGACGACAGGGGATCAATCTCTCTATATAAGAGTATTCAATGTCTAACATGTCTTTATAAAAGGAGAATAATCATGAAAAGGATTTTTAAGATATTGACAGTAGGGATTCTATCTGCGGTGCTGATTGGTGTCTTTTCCTTACCCGTTTTTGCTCAAGCTCAAGAGGGCCGCAAATTCAAAGTAAACACTCTGATGGAGGTAAATAACGAGAAATTTGATTTTGATGCCGGAGGCGAAATAAAAAGTACCGGCTATAATGTATTAGGTGGAGTCGGCTTTTTTATGTGGGAGATGTTTGAGGTTGGGCCTGAAATCTCGTTTGGACAGGTTAAAATAGAGACCGAAAATGGTGGTCATGATGAGACCAAGCTTACCGACTGGGCTATTGGGGCCAGGATCAATGCGCATTTTAATCCCACCGGCAAGATATGTCCCTATATCGGGGCCAATCTGGCCTTTGCTAATCGGAAGTATGAATATGAACAGCCCATTCGATATTCAACTGATGATTCCACCTTTCTCTACGGAGCCCAAGTAGGTGTAGATTACTTTCTGGCTGAGCATATATCTTTCAATCCAGAACTGCGCTATACAATGGGCAAATTTAGCTTTGATGGCCAAGATGCAGACTATACCAATATTTCTCTGATGATAGGGTTTGCTTTCCTTATGTAACCTTAACAGGAAATTAAAGAGAGAAAAGAATCATAGAAAAGCATCATAGGGGGAAGATGCCGCGCCGGCTTCTTCCTCCCTACCTTTCCAGGAAAGGTAAGGTTTTGCCGAGAGTTAGGTCCAGGAGATGATGACTAGTTTTGCCGAGATTAGATCCAGGAGATGATGACTACGCCCAAGACGACCAGAATCAATCCCCAGAGCCGAATTAAGCGGTCAGAGGCTTTATAAAACCACCACTGCAAGAGCTTTCTGGTGCTGTTAGGCGGAAGAAAGAAGAAGAGAATTCCCTTGATGCAGGCAAGCAGTCCCAGGGAGAAAACTAGCCAAAGCGGCTTCCACACCGATTGGCTCCCCATTGGCTCATAATTCAGGAGCGAAGCCAAGCAAAGCAAAAATCCTATCAGGAAGGGGATAAAAGCTACGGCCTTGGGATTGCTCTCAGCCATGAGTTTTCTTAGAGTGGCAGTTGACTTTTCAGTATAAATGATCTGAACTGTGCCAATGATAATCCACACAAAGCTGATAGTATAAAGGACCCATTTCATCGCCTATCTCTCTCCTTGCAAGGTATTAATTATATAAATTATATTATATACTAATAATTATATTATATATTATTTAATATATATTATATATTATTTTATATTTTATTGTTTATTATTGCATATTTTATTGCTTATTACTTAATTGCTTATCTGGTTCTTCGAGGTTAAGAGTTTTCGCGGCTTAAGCAGGAAGTGGCAGCTAGTTTTCCAGTTTAGTTTTTTTTCATGATTATGTCAATAAAATTATGATTATTTGGCTGAATATAATTTATTTTCCATCTTTTATCTCAAATTGAGAATCTTAGCCTGCCGAGGCACAAAAGAGATTGACAATCGTGGTAATAATATGATACTTTTGACAAAGGTAAAATTTTTAAGAAAAAGCTGGTTATTTTTTGAGTTTTCATTCAACATCCTGATTTTTTAGTGTGAGGGCAATATTCATGCACAGGAAAACTAAGTATCAAGGCATGATTTTATTTTTCATGTTCGGTTTAGGAGTGTTTTTACTCTCTGCCCGATCGGCTTCTCAAGCTCAGGATCAGACAGCAGGGTGGGGTGGCAGTGTCATCGAGGTTAAGGCGAAAGATGGGCTTCTATCAGTAAAGCTGGAGAATGCCGATATAAGGCAGGTTATTCAGGAGATTGCCCGCCAGACAGGGGTAAAGTTTGAAGGCTGGGAAAAGGCGCAAGGACAGGTAACTCAGCAGTTTGACAATCTTCCCCTCGATGAGGGTCTGCGGAAAATCAGTCAAAGCTTCGTCATGGTCTTAAAAAAGACAGGTGAGGAAGGCAAACCGCTTCGAGTTGAGAAAGTGATCATTGTTGCTCAGAAGGGAACATCTTCTTCACCCTCAGATCTGCCAAAATCAAAGCCGGACGAGAAGGCTAAAGATCTGGCCGCGCCCTCCCCTCATCCTTCTTCTCAGCTAGAAAGCCTGCCTGCTCAGCAGCAGGCAATAAGCAGTATTGGGTCGCAGCAGCAGTCTCTGCCCGCGGAAAAGCTCTCATCTGCCGCTGCTATGCCTTCCGAGGAAAAAGCAGCCCAAGAGCAGCCGCCGCAGGAGAATGCTTTGCTGGAGCAGGACAATAGCCAAGAGAATAAGGGAGAAAATAAAGCCTCAGAAAAAGCTGGCCCAAAAGTTTTGGCTGATAAATCCAAAATAAATACTTCTACTAAGGTTGGATTAGCGAGAGAAGGCAAGAGTAACAAAAACAAGAAGAGTTCTTCTGCGGTCAAAACAGCTTCCTCGTCCCCCTCGGATTCCTCCAATGATCGAGTACGCGGGGAGGAATTCTTCAGGCAAAAAAGATGGGATAAGGTAGTAATTTATTTTGAAAAATATTTGAAGCAAAATCCGTCAGATCAGCAGATCCAGGAAAAACTAGAAATTGCCAAGCAAAATGCGGAACAGGCGATTAATCTATACCGACAGGGAAGGAAGTTTGAAGAGGAGAAAAACTTTGCGGCTGCATATGAAAGTTACAAGAAGGTCTGTGATATCTATCCTGTTCTCTACGATGCTTGGGAGAGGATGAAGGCTACTGAACGGAAAAAATAAAACTAGGCTTGGCCGCAAAATTTTAATTAACTACACTTTTGCAGAAATTTCTTAACGTCTTGAAATCCTTGAAAGTTATCTCTAACAGCAAATCCAGTAAAATCAAGGCTTTCAGAGAAAAAGGGCGAAAGTAAAGTATAGAATTAAGTAACAAAAAATAAAAGTGGGCTAGCCGTAAGATTTTTATAAGGTGTTTAACTAACTGAAAGATTTACGGATAAGCATCAATTTAACCCTGCAAGAATACATCATAAATTAATCCTGCCTCTTTGGAGATATTTGGCTCAAGTTGGGCCATACGATTGGCTTTCAAAATTGTGCTCGAGAGTTGTTTAACCTGGGTGTGTAAGCTGAGGTTTTCATTAAGGAGAGATAGGACAATATGGGCGAGGGGAAAATTTTAATTGTTGATGATGACGGTAATACTAGAGCTGCCTATAAAGACCTGTTCATCGGATGTGGTTTTGAGGCTGCGGTAGCCGAAAATGAAAACCAGGCACTGGAACTGTTGAGGAGCGAAAGTTTTCAAGCCGTACTTTTGGACCTAAGAGTCTCCAATAATGTATTGCTGCCAATTGCTGAGAGGATGAAAAAAGAATTTCCCAAGGTCTTTATCTCCATGATGCTTATTGATTCTACTCCGGCTTTGATGAAAAGAGCGATTAAGGCAGGAATTGATGATTATCAGGTCAAGCCTATCCTGCCGATGCGGCTAATTGATGTAATTCAAAAGGGGATCTTACGCTATACCTTAGAGGAGGAAAATTTTCAGTTAAAAAAAATGGTCGCTGAGCTTCAAGAACGACAAAAATGGATCATGCATGACCTTGAAACTGGTGTATTTAATAGCCAGTATTTTTCTGAGCGACTGGATATGGAAGTCAAGAGAGCTAAACGCCATGAGCATTGGCTCTCCCTGCTGCTTTGCGACATGGCTCGAAGCAGTCAAGGGGTTGAGGGGAACGAGGAGACTAGTGCCTCTCCTCCTTCTTCCGAGATTTTGGAGTTATTGAAAGTCTTGTCTGGAAACGTTCGGAATGTGGACATTATCAGCCGCTACAACACAGGATTTGCCATTATCCTGCCTGAAACCACAACGGAAGGATCCTTTATCCTATGTAATCGACTAAAACGAACCCTGGCCGATACATTTGAGGGCAGCGGAAGTAGATCGGACTGTGGTTCTAATCGCCGGCTGAATGTCCGATTTGGTGTAGCTACCTATCCTGTTGACTCGCATCTGCCCAGAAAGTTAATCAAAATCGCCGAAGATCGGCTGCAATAATAGGCTTTTCATATTCAGGCACTTTCTGCCCATAATTCTTATTATATTCATATTATATTATTATTAAACTTAGCACAGGCTAGAAGCTTAATTAAACATTAGCACGGGCTGCTAGCTGCTTGATAAAAAATTCAAGCTTTTCTTCACTCCTCATAGTGTATGAACTTACATGACCTTGCAGAAAGGTATATTGCTTCTGGAGAGATTACTTCTTCCGGTATCTATATGCTGCGCTCTGCCTTGAAAAAACTCTCCGAGGCCTACGGGGTGGAAAATGGAGAGGAGATACTGGAAACCTCTTGCTCCCGCCTTCTGGATCAGCTTGAAGAGCATTTACAAAAACAAGGGAAAACCTCTAAGGTAATCAGGGAAAATAGATACTGGATTCGCCGGTTGATTAAATTTGGGATCCAAGCTGGTCTCATATCTGTGGTGGATGGACAAATCAGGCTGCTTCCCCAATCAATCCCAGAGCCGAAGCAGGAAGACTCCTCTCCCGCTGAATCTCCTGCCAAACCTGCGCCTCAAGACCTAAATGAGCCGCATACTGCCGAACCTGCGCCTCAAGACCCAAATGGGCCTGAGCCGCAGGTGTATACTGATCTCAGCCAGGAGAATGATGCTAAGGGCACTGATTTTCAACTGATCAATGATTCTCAAATAAGGAAAGATGGCACCTCTCATTCAGGGAAAGAAGAAGGTCAAGGTCTATCGGGGGCTGGTTCTAATTTGCCGGAGTCAGAAAGTGTCAAGATTTTTAAAACCCCTTGGGCCATCAAACTCGTTTTGATCTTGATCGGTATTGTTGTCGTTGGTATGCTGTTTATTGCCGACATTATTCATCGACAGTTTGAAAGCTATGTTTTTGAACAATTTCAGCAACATCAGCTTGTCATCGCTCAAAGCGTGGCCAATGGGCTCCATGAATTCATGATGGAGATCGAGCGGGAACTTAACTTTCTCACCCAATCCCGCTCGATTCAGCTTATGGATCCACGCTGTCAGGCTGAATTAAATAAGATTTATCAAATTAATCAGAAATATTTCCGAAGTCTCAAGCTGATTGACTCTCGCGGCTTTGTTCGTTTTGGGGTCACAGAAGAGGGAAAGGTTATCGAAAGAGATGCCCCTAGTGGGCTTGAGGTGTATCTGCCTTCTGCTCAAAAATGGTCAGAGCAGGTTCATACCGTACTGCTTTCCTCTCCATCTTCCAAGGACAGGCTGCTGTTGATGTTTGTTCCGATTACTATTATCTGCCCAATGGTGAAGAATTTACCGGAGGTTTCAGGTGGAGAGATCCAGGCCAGATTTATTGTGGCCGAAATCGACCTCCTGAAAACCGCTCAAACTTTTCTCCAGCACGTGAATTCAGGGGATAAAAAGTATGGTCTGCTAATCGACCGGGATGGGAAAATTTTGTATCACCCAAACAATAAATACATAGGGGAAAATTTTTTATCTGATGATCCATCTAGTTCATCATCTCGGAGTCGTCAGAAGCAGCAAAACAGCCGGCAGCTAGTGCTGGAAAAAATCCAAAAGGGGCTAGAGGGATTCAGCGAGGAAAGCTCTCTGGACGATATAAAGCTTATCGGAAGCAACCAGTTGAAATTGTTTGCTTATTCTCCACTCAGGATTCATGAGCAACTCTGGTCAGTAGTGATAGCCGCCCCTTATGAGGAGATTCATCCGATTAATCGGGTTCATCGCAACATCGCCTTGCTTGTTATTGGCCTCTTTTGTTTGGTCAGTCTGGGAACCTTTATTATTTTTAAAGTTAATAAAAAGCGGATAAAGGTTGAAGAGGAGATCAAGCATCTGGAAAAGAAACTTGATATGGAGGATCAGATTCGCAAATCAGAAGAGCGGTTGCGGGCTATTCTGGAATCTATAGGCAGTGACCGGATCTCTATTTTAAACAAAAATCTGGAGATCATCTGGGCCAATCCAGTAGCTCTTCAAAAATATGGACAGGATATCATTGGCCGCAAGTGTTATCAGGTATATAAAAAGATAGACACCCCCTGCACCTTCTGTCCGGTGCAGAAAACTTTCGCTGATGGGAAAATTTACTCAGCCGAAGAATTTAGTATCGCTGACCAAGATGGTGCCACTGTCCTATATCTTACCAGCACATCTCCCATTCGTGATCGGAATGGGGAAATTACTTCAGTCGTTGAAGTCTCAAAGGATATTACCGAGAGGGTGAGACTTCAGGAGGAGATCAAGAGCAGCCGGGATTTACTGGATGCTATATTAAATAACATGAACGATGGGATCCGGGTTATTGATACCAAGTATAATATTCTGTTCATGAATCAGAATTTAATCGATCTGTTCGGAAATCAAATCAGCAAAAAATGCTATCGGGTGTTTATGGGAGGTGATGCTCCCTGCAATCCATGCGCTTTGGACAAAATTTTTAAAGAGAATCAAGGGACAATTAATTTTATCAAAGAGGATAAACAGAGGCGGCTAATCGAAATTTCCGCTTCTCCCCTGAGCATGGAAGAAGGGAGTCGCTCAATTATCGAGGTGGTCCGCGATATCACGGAAAGGAAGAGACTGGAATCACAGCTTATCGAATCAGAGCAGCGGCGGATCAAAGAGCTGAAAGAGCGGTATAGATTTGGTAATATTATCGGCAAAAATCCTAAGATGCAAGAAATCTATGAGCTTATTCAGGTTGTAGCTCAAAATATGACTACGGTTTTGCTGTTAGGGGAAAGCGGGACAGGGAAAGAGTTAATCGCCAGGGCTATTCATTATAATAGCCCTCAAAATGAAAAGCCCTTTGTGGAGGTTTGCTGCTCTGTATTATCTGAAAATCTACTTGAGAGCGAATTATTCGGCCATGTCAAGGGTGCGTTCACTGGGGCCATACGTGATAAAATAGGCCGATTTGAAATGGCTGATGGTGGGACCATCTTTCTCGATGAGGTTGGTGATATCAGCCCATCTATCCAGGTTAAGCTGCTTCGGGTTATTCAGGAGCGGGAATTTGTTCCTGTTGGTGGAGAAAAGGTAAAAAAAATAAATGTCAGGATTATCGCGGCAACCAACAAAGATCTGAAAAAAGCGGTTGAACGCAAAGAATTTCGGGAAGATCTCTACTATCGTCTCAACGTAATCACCATCCATATCCCACCCTTGCGAGAGCGAATGGAAGATTTGCCGATCTTGGTTAACCATTTCATTGAAAAGTTCCGGGAAAAGACGAAAAAACCGATTCAATCGATTAGCAATCAGGCCTTGGACCTGTTGTTCGCTTATTCCTGGCCTGGGAATGTGCGAGAGCTGGAAAACGCTATCGAGCATGCCTTTGTCAAGTGCGAGGGCACAATCATTAGACCGGAAAATCTACCGCTGGAGCTACAGTACCCACGAAGTAGAGAATATCCCGCTCGCCCCATTGACCAGCAGCCGCTGATGGATGAGTATCCTGACAATAAGCAGGATTTAAGCTTGAATGACTTTAAAAAAGATCTCCTGCTCAAGGTATTGAAAGATACCGATTGGGACACAGATGAGAGCGCCAGGATTTTGAAAATTAGCCGAGCCACCTTTTATCGCTGGCTTAAAAAGTACAACATTAGTCGAAATTCTGTATCAAATTGAGATTTTATTCTATAGCGCTACAAAATCTAATAACTATTTGTAAATATAGATATTTTTATCTATACTAAAGTGTCGATCCTAATAATTGTCTCACCGTGATATCTCTTTTTGTCCATAAATTTATTCTAAACCTATCCATAAAATAACTGATTTAAATCGAGATGACGGTAAATTACCTTGTAGATTCAAAGGCTCGATCTATAAAATCTCCAATTCCCAAAATTGGCATCAGAAATGCATTTTTTAAGAAGCGTAAGGATAAGATAAAAAGTAATAACTTAGAAAAGATGTGAAAACAACAGAGAATAAAATTTAATAATAAGGTAAATTTTGGCCATACATGTAGGGGATACTCTCTAAGATGTATGCCTGGGGCTATCAGTGCGGTGCTGGGGAGCAACTGATAGCCTTTTTTTATTTACTCTCATCTACTCTTACTCTCTACACTTTTGCAGAAATCTCTCCATGTCTTAAAATCATTACGAAAGTTATCTTTCCATACCAAACCCAATAAAATCGAGGGTTCTGAGAAAGTGCCAAAGTATAGTTATTCTCCTTTAACGAGAAAGTATTATCCTGCCCCTACCTTGTATTTTGCCCCAAAATCCGATATCATAGTCAACAAATTAAGTTAACAAATTAAATGGTACGATAAAAAATTTATTCACCAAAAAGCCTCGTCAAAAAGGACGAAAGCAAGATGCAAACTTCTACTATTGTGGTTAGCCTCCGCCAGGTGTTCTCATTTCTGATCTATGCTGTTTTCTTTATCCTATGGATAGCCTTTCCGGTTTGGTTTGGTATCCGAAGAAGACAGGGATTAATTAATCTCAGAAATCAGAATGAGCATGGTACGGAAAGAAGAATGGTTGATTATTTAGAGTTAGGCATATTTTTCTTTGCCATCCCATTTACCAGCTTTTTTATTGTCGTTACCGCCAACCTCATCCTAAGTCCCTTTATTGCTGAACCGATGGCTAGGCGCGAGACGAGTCTCGAGCTGGCTTCTCTGCTCATGGATGTTGCCCTTATTCTTTATATAATTTTAGCTGAGCGGAAGATTCACCTAAAGCGGACAATCGGGAAATAATAGATGAAAGACAAAATCTGCCGCTGGACAGTCTCAAGCGGCAGTCGCATGAAAATTCGCTCTTATACCTTTACTCGGCAGTTAAAAGCTCTCCTCTAAGTCTCAAAATTAGACTAATAAGCAAATTAAACACATGACAAAAAGCATCGGTCCTTTGCCTAGTCGAACTTTTTAATTTTAACATGATAGTTAATAAATAACTATACTTTTGCACTTTTTCTCTGACCCCTTGATTTTAGTGGGTTTGGTATGAAAGATAACTTTCAAGAAGTTCAAGGCATGGGGAGAGTTCTGCAAAAGTGTAGAATAATAGTGAAGTGGGAATAAAAGTGGTAATGGACGCGAATTTCTTTTCTTGCCTGGTGGAGGACAGGGGATTTGAACCCCTGACTTCTGCCATGCGAAGGCAGCGCTCTCCCGCTGAGCTAGTCCCCCGATCTATTTGAACAATTGATTATAATAAACCTCCCCGATTAAAGTCAACTCATAAAATGCATAAAAACCACAAGCTGCTATATTTCATAGCCGTTATTTATAACTGAAGCAAACACTCTCTCTTTGCTTATCACAGAACCCAAGGGCATAATGTGATATTACCATTGTGAAAAGTATCAAAAAAGAGTATACTCTTCAGCAAATAGCAAGATTCATGATGAGCCTGTTTGCTGTGAGGGAGCATTGAGGATGAATTCAAAACAAGAGTTTGAAGTTGTGGTCATAGGCGGGGGACCTGCTGGAGCGATAGCTGGCCGATATGCAGCCTTGCGGGGAGCGAGGGTCCTTTTGCTAGAGCAGAAAAAGAAGATCGGCATTCCTATCCGCTGCGGCGAGTTTTTCCCGACAGCCGAAGAATTAGAAAAGATTTTTGTGCGCAGCCAATTGGTCCCTGAGCTTTACCATATCCGCGACGATCTTATCGCCCAGCGGATCGAGATCGTCAGGGTGTACTCTCCAAAAGGCAGCAGCTTTGATATGCCGCTCAAAGGGCATAGTGTATACCGGGATAGGTTTGAGCAACATCTGCTGGAGGAGGCAGCCAAAGCCGGAGTTACGATTCAAATGGACAGCCGGGTCGATAAGGTTCAAAATGGTGCAGTTTATGCGAAAGGGAGAATTTTTCGCCCCCAGGTCATTATCCTGGCCTGCGGCCCGAACCGAAACCTGCTCAATCCTCTAGGTATATCCGTTCAGAAAGATATTGCTATCTGTGTCCAGTACCTCATGGAAAATGTCAAGATCGAGCCCAGGGTGGTTGAAATGTATTATGGAAATGTCTCGCCGGGGGGATATGCCTGGGTAATCCCCAAGGGAGGGGATCGGGCGAATATTGGGCTTGGGATACGCCGAAGGTTTTACGATCAGAATATCTTAAAGCTTCTGGACGAGTTTATTCAAAGTCCCTCTATGATAAATAAGACAGCCTGTGGCCGGAAAATTTCCACTATCGCTGGTCTGGTGCCGGTCAATGGCCCTGTGCGAAAAACCGTTATCGGAAACATCATCCTGGTCGGTGATGCCGCAGGGCACGTTATGGCTACCAATGGCGGGGGAATCCCTACGGCCATGATCTGTGGCCGCATAGCTGGAGAGGTCAGCGCTGATCATGTTCGGCAGGACAGACCTCTTGAGGACTACGAAAAGCAGTGGAAGAGAGAATGTGGCCGTGAATTTGCCAATGCTCTTCATACCCGAAAGCGAGCTGATTTTGTTATCTATCGATTGGGCTGGGCAGCGGAAATCTTGATGAGGCTTGTAGGCCCTAGAGTTATTTCACGGGCTTTGAAATGTGCCTTTGTCGGGCCATAATTTTTGGAAATTCATGGTAAGAAAGTATAATAAATAAAATTAAAAATAAATATAAAATATGAATGCTATTGACTATATAAATATCTGGTATCGCATTGTGCGGCGAAAACCGATCGGGTTTAGCATCGACCTCACTCATCGCTGTACCCTCTCTTGTCAGACCTGCTACATGAAATGGTACCAAAATCAGCCGGAAATGTCCACCGAGCAATGGGAAAAGCTGCTCTCTTCTTTTCCGCCAAGCTACCGCTACTATGGAGCCTGGACAGGAGGGGAGCCTCTTTTGCGGGCCGAAAGTATTGAGAAATTGATTCACCTGTTTAAATGGAACTGGGTGGCCACAAATGGCACTATCCCGCTCCCTACTACCTGGAGGAATGTCTCCTTTCTGGTTTCCATTGATGGCAATCAGGAGATTCATGACCAACAACGGGGGCACTGGGCAGAGATAGTCAAAAATGTGCGCCCTGACTGTTTTGTCATCTATGATATCACTACTATCAACTGTACAGAGAAGATCTTACGAGAAACTGTAGATTTCTGGCACAAGCGGTGTCGGGGAATAATCTTCGGTTTCTATACGCCATCGCTCAATGATACCTCAGGGCTGCTCCTAGGGCCGCAGGAGCGCCGAGCCACGGTAGAGATTATCAGAAAATTAAAACAAGAACATCCCTATTTCATTGTCAACAGTATAAAACAGCTGGAAAATTGCTGCACTACTCCCTGGAGCCAAAATTGCCCTGCGGGCAACTGTATTGTCGGATTAACCGCTCAGGGTGAGTTCAAAAATCCATGTGTTATGGGCTCTCAAGTAGATTGCTCAAAATGTGGCTGTGCAGTGCCTCAGTTTATGTATCTTGTGCAGCGCCTTGATATTCCGGCAATTCTGTCTTCAATTCGGATACTCTCAAAGTAGCTTTCAATGGATAAGACTCCGATCCAGGCCATCATCTACGATCTTGATGGAACTTTGATTGATTCACGGCCCGATCTGTACACAGCCACCAATGCCATGCTTAGGCAGTTGGGGCTTGCTCCAAAGGGAGGTGAGGAGCTCAAAGGCTATATCGGCATGGGGGTGAGGCACTTGGTTAGGCGAGCGATTGGGGATCATGAGCATCTGTATGAGGAAGGTTTCAGGGTCTTTTGCCATTACTACCACCAGCACTTGACCGATCGCACTTTACTGTACCCGGGAGTGAGTGAAGCGCTTGAGTATTTCAGGCATAAAAAACAATTTGTCCTAACCAATAAGCTTGATCGGGAAGCGAAAATGATAGTGCAACAACTGGGCATCGCCTCCTATTTTACTGAGGTCATTGGCGAGCGTGAAGGGATGCCGTTAAAGCCAGATCCATTCGGGCTACTGGCCATTCTCGACACATACGCTCTTGAGCGGACAGGTACGGTTATGGTTGGAGACAGCGCTATTGATATTGAAACTGGCCGTAAGGCAGGGGTGATCACGGCCTTTGTAAGCAGTGGATTTGGCCAGCCGGCGGATTTGAGAGCAGATATCACCGTTGACTGCCTGAGTGATCTTAAGAATTACTTCGCCTGATCTAATTACTTCGCCTAATCTCGGCAACATATAAGGCATATTTTTATCTCCTACACTTTTGCAGAAATTTCTTAGCGCCTTGACATCCTTAGAAAATTACCTCTAATAGCAAATCCAGTAAAATCAAGGCCTTAGAGAAAAAATGCAAAAGCATAGTTATCTCAACTATGTAAAAACACAGCCTAAAAAGAGCAATAAATGTGCTTTTTAAGCTGTGACTTGCCGTGATATCTAAAACAACCCCTCATCCGATAAATAACCCATCATCCGATCCTCAATGATCGAGTTTCCGATAGAGAAATTGCAAACCACATCTTGTTGGGAATTATTCTGGAGAGAAGAGAGTAGATTATTGCCCATGCTAAGGTAGCTGGTAGGCAAAGTTTTTATCTCAGTATGTTTTTTTCTCACTGCGGACATTATCTTTTAAGGATACGGACCCGTGGCTGGACCTACTCCAGTTTATGTGACTTCTTGCGGTGTCTTTGGCCTCTGGCTCGGATCAAGTTCCTGTTCTTGCTCAGGGAGCGGCTCTTTAGGCGTATTCTTGTGGAATGGTGCATTTTTTGAATGACAGCGACAGCTCTTTTTCCTATGGGTGTGACTTGTTGAGGCTCAAGTTCGATTCCTTGGCGCGCTCTTTTTGATCCTTTGGTTCACTCTCCCTTTCTCCCGCCACCTTCCGTATCCTTATTCTTTTAAGGGATATCCTCTCATAAGAGAATTCAGGCACCTTTCGGTAAAAACAGCATCGAAAAGGTGCCTGGCTCCTTACCATCCCATCACTATCTCACCCTTATGTTCCACCACTACTATCTCACCCTTATGTTGTCTCTCCCTAGAGATAGGATCATTTACTCTTTCTAAAAAAACCGATACTTGTTCATCAATCGCAAAACCCATATACAAGCAACTTACGACAATCGCAAGACAAGATATAAATTAAATGGAGAAAAGACATGTACGAGACAATCATTGTGGGGGCTGGCATTGCTGGTTTGACCGCCAGCATCTATGCTGCCCGAAAGAGGATGAATTTTCTTTGTATTTGCAAGCAATTTGGGGGACAAATCCTGGAAAGCGGAGAGATTTTGAATTATCCAGGGATTGTCAAAACCAATGGTTTTGAATTTATGGAGACTTTAAGAAAACAGGCCGAATTCAATAAAATCCCCATCCAGGAAGGAGAGGAGGTCGGACGGATCGAAAAGCGCAAAGGTGGTTTTCTGGTGATTTCAGATCGAGGTGAGTATCATACCAAATCGGTAATCCTGGCCACCGGAGCTCGGGCGAGAAAGCTCAATGTTCCTGGTGAAAGCCGTCTGGCCAATCGGGGAGTGAGTTATTGCGCTATCTGCGATGGGCCTCTCTTTAGCGGCAAGGATGTAGCTATTATCGGGGGGGGAAGCTCAGCTCTTGAGGCCGCGGATTACCTGATGCAGATCGCTAGGAAGATCTATATAGTCAATATTGGCTCATCCTTCACGGCTCATGAATACTTGATTGACCTGATTACCAGCCAGGAGGCGGTGAGGGTCATCCCTGAAGCCAATACCACGGCTATTTTAGGCGAGCAGAGCGTTGAGGCCATCGAATATGAGCAGTATGGAGAGAAAAAGAGGCTTCCTGTGCAGGGGGTGTTTGTGGAAATTGGGCGAAGTCCTAATACAGAATTTCTGCAAGGGTTTCTTGAGCTAGATAATCATAATCATATTATCATTGATTGCCATACCCATACTTCAGTCAAAGGGGTCTATGCAGCCGGGGATTGCTCTTCAATCCACGAGTATCAATACGTCATTGCCGCTGGCCAGGGATGTACCGCCTTACTCAAGGTGGCCAAATATCTGCAGGAAATATGATTTAAGCAGCGGGAAATATACTCCCTCATATTTGATAGCGCCACATATTTGCTAATATTGGATAGCCACCACATTCATTCTTTGTCATGCCTGGGCGAAAGCTCAGAATGCAAGAATATTCAGACCTTGGCGGGGTTCTCTGCGCTTTTGCTCCGAATGACGATATTTTTGGCTTTGTAAGAGGTTTTTTAACACATATTTGAGCGAAATATACTTTGTGGCCGAAGAGCGGCGATTTTTTGCTTCGCCCGATCCGATATAATGGTCAAGAGGAAAAAGGGAAGCAGCTCGTTTTTATTCACCCGCATCCTTATATCAAACAATACGTTCTCCTCCTTTTAACTTTAAGGAATCACATTATGAATGCTCATGAAGAGGGAATTTTAAATATTTTGCTTCATCATATTGGAGATGCGCCGCTAGTACACCTTTCTCTCTGGGGAATTGATCTGAGCATTACCAAGCATTTGGTAGCCATGTGGGTAGTTTGCGCTTTCCTGGTGATCGTGCTGTCTATTGCCGCCCGGCAATTTTCAACCCGCAGCCTGGAGCGGCCTACCAGGCTTATGATCCTAGTGGAGGCATTTGTCAACTTTATTCGAGATGATATTGTCAAGCCGTTTGTGGGCAATAATTGGCGGCCCTTTTTGCCTTTTTTCTGTACTCAATTTCTGTTTATTCTTTTTTGCAACCTCCTCGGTCTCTTCCCCTTTGGCAAAACAGCCACAGCTAATCTGGCGGTTACTATGGCCCTGGCAGTAGTAACCTTTATTTTTACCCAAATTTACGGCATGGCTCGACAGGGAGTAATTCGCTACTGGAAGCACCTTTTGCCTGATGGGATGCCGATGGTTTTGTCGCCGATCATCGTTTTAAATGAATTCGTTGGCCTGTTCAGCAAACCCTTTGCTCTGATGATTCGACTATTCGCTAACATGCTGGGTGGCCATATTATTTTGATTGTTCTCCTCTATCTGATCATTATGTTTCAACATGCCGCCATTGGACTAGGCTCTGTGCCCATGGCTGTGGCTGTAGGCTTGCTGGAAGTTCTCGAATGCCTGCTTCAGGCATATATCTTCACTTTCCTATCCGCCATCTATGTAGGTATGGCAGGTAGTGAAGGACACTAAGACATTAAGCATCTGACCTCATATGTAATTATTATTCAATTACAGAGAATCATTACAGAAACCGGAAAACCAGTTGAAGGAGGTAACAGGAGATGACGCCAAACATAGCATCATTAGGGGCTGCCATTGGAGCAGGACTAGCTGCGGTAGGTGCTGGAATAGGAATCGGACTGATTGGCGGAAACGCGGTCGAGGGGATTGCCAGACAGCCCGAGACCTTAAATCCGATCCGGGCAACAATGCTGATCGCCGCAGCCCTGGTTGAAGGAATCGCCCTCTTTGCTCTGGTTATCTGCATCATTGTGGCTACCAAATAAGTGATCAGAAGCCAAAACCAGCCAAACCAGCTTAAGACTCAAAGAAGGAGAGCTTTTTATGTTATCGATTCTGCAAGATGGACTGTTGAAGGTAGAACCAGGTCTGTTTATCTGGACCTTGTTGACCTTTGGTCTCCTGGTGGCGGTCCTCTGGAAACTGGTGTGGGGCAAGGTACTCGATGGGCTGGATGGCCGAGCGGCAAAAATCAGCAGCGACCTTGAGTATGCCAAGAAGGAGAGAGAAAAGGTGGATTTGCTTTTGGCTAACCGAAAAGAGACACTCCTCAAGGCAAAGGAAGAGGCTTTGGATATTATCAACAAGAGTAAGGCCTCAGCTATTGAGATTAAAAACAAGATCCTAACCGAAGCCAAGATTCAGGCAGAGGCGCTGCTGAAAAAGGCGGAAATGGATATTGAGCAGACCAGAGCCAAGGCCCTGGATGAGTTTAAAAAGGACATTATCGATATCTCTTTTCAGTTGACCTACCGTTACTTGCAAAGAGATCTTGACGGTCCCAAAGGCTACGAGCTTCTGGAGCGCTACCTGACCGAATACCAGAGAAATTGTTCGCAATTTAAACCACATTAGGCTTTTAACTGCTGTTAGGCATTCACCATGAATATATAGCGATAGCTCAAATGGTGATTATAAGGTAGCCTCAAAAGGGTGAGGATAAGGGTAAGGAACGCAAAGAGGCCGGAAAGATGAGAAAAAATAAAATAGCCGCAGCCTACGCTAATGCCATCTTTCATTTTGCCAAGGCTCACGGTTTGGTAGAGGAAATCGGAGAGCAATTCGGGCAGCTCATTCAGGCGTGGACCGACTATCCACTGCTTAGAAAATTTTTTCTGTCTCAGGCCATAACCAGGGAAGAAAAAACAGCCAAACTTGAGAGCATTTTTGCCCCATCCCTCCATCCAGCCTTTCGGTCTGTTATCCGGTTTATGATCCGCTGGAATCATATTGGAATTCTTCCTCTCGTTTATAAAAGCTTCAGCCATCTGCAGGATAGTTATCTTAATATTCATCGGGTAAGGATTATTTCCTCCTTCCCTTTGGATGAGCAGTATTATCAACGGTTCCAAACCTTGCTGAGTAAAGTTTTTACCCAAAATATCATTCTGACACCAATAGTCGATCCGCAAATCCTCGGTGGCTTTATCATCAATAGCGATTCTTTCCATATTGATTGCTCAATCAAGCATGAGCTGGAACTGTTGCGAAAACGCTTTTATCTTCTGTTAAACATGGGGGTGAAAAACTAAGATGAAGGTCAACATGACCGAATTATCTACCATCATCCAGAAGGAGCTTGAAACCTACGAAACCAGGCTTGAAATGGATGAGGTTGGAACCGTCATGGAGGTGGGAGACGGGATTGCCCGCATCAGCGGCCTTCGAGATGTCATGGCTGGGGAGATTATCGAGTTTGAGAATGGGACCCAGGGGCTGGCCTTTAACCTTGAGCCGGAAACCGTAGGCGCGGTGGTGTTGGGTGATTATCTGCAGATCCGTGAGGGCTGTCTGGTCAAGCGTCTCAAGCGGCTTCTCTCTGTTCCCGTTGGTGATGGGCTGATTGGACGGGTTATCGACCCTCTGGGAAACCCACTGGATGGTCGCGGCCCTATTCCCTTCAAATATCGGCGAATGGTTGAGCGCCCAGCGCCCGGCATCGTTGACCGCCAGCCTATTCGCATTCCGCTTCAGACTGGCATCAAGGCCATTGACAGCATGGTTCCTATCGGACGGGGACAGCGGGAGCTGATTATTGGCGATCGGAAAACCGGAAAGACAGCTATTGCCCTGGATGCTATTCTAAACCAAAAAGGAAGCGGGGTTATTTGTGTCTATGTAGCTATCGGCCAGAAAACCTCAACTATTGCCGCCATTGTGGAAAGGCTCCGCAAGCATGATGCTATGGATTATACGGTTGTGGTTTCAGCCAGCGCCAGCACCTTTGCTCCCATGCAATACATAGCCCCCTATGTCGGCTGCACCATTGCCGAGGAATTTATGTATGAGCAGCACAAGGATACCCTGGTGGTCTATGATGATCTATCAAAACAGGCTGATGCCTACCGACAGATTTCCCTGCTATTGAACCGTCCGCCGGGTCGGGAAGCCTATCCGGGCGATGTTTTCTACTGTCACTCTAGGCTGCTTGAGAGAGCAGGGAAATTGTCTGACAAGCTTGGCGGAGGCTCTCTCACCGCTCTCCCCATTATCGAAACCCAGGAGGGGGAAGTTTCAGCCTATATCCCCACCAATGTCATTTCGATTACTGACGGCCAGATCTATCTTTTGCCTAATCTTTTTGCCTCTGGCATCCGTCCGGCTATTGATGTCGGCATCTCGGTGTCTCGGGTTGGAGGCAATGCCCAGAGCAAGGCCATGAAAAAAGTGGCCGGCTCCCTGCGCCTTGAAATGGCTCAGTACCGAGAGCTGCTCACCTTCGCCCAGCTTGGTACGGATCTTGACAAAGCCACCAAGAAACAACTCAATCGGGGAGAAAAACTGGTTGAGGTATTAAAACAGCCTCAGTATATGCCCATGCCGATGGAGGATCAGGTCCTAATCCTCTTTGCAGCCACTCGAGGCGGACTGGACAGGGTTCCAAACAACCTGATTTCCACCTTCGAGAAGGAATTTTTAAACTATGTCCACAGTATCTATCCAGAAATTCCAGCCCTGATTGAGGATACCGGAGATTTGACTGATGAAGAAAAACTAAAAGAAATCTTACAGGAATTTTCTGTCAAGTTTGCCCGGGATCACAAGCTAAAATCTCAGGAGGAGGAAGCAGAGTGATAGGCGCAAAGATCTGACTAAGATGAAATTGAGGAGATAAAGATACAGGTAAAAGTTAACCAATTATTACTTTAACCAATTTTAGTACTTTCATATTACTTTCAGCAAACTGGCTATTCTATTTAAGATCACAGGGCCAGCAGCTAGCTACTCTAATCATACATAGAGAGCGATACGCCAATGCCAAATCTACGGGATATTAGAAAAAGAATCGAGGCCTCCATAAGCATCAGCAAAATCACTATGACCATGGAAAAGATCGCCACGGTCCGCATGACCCGCATGATGCAGCGGATGGAATCAGCCAAGGCCTATAACACCATGCTGCTCGATATGGCTGAGGACTTTTTTCTCTCACTCCTAGGGGAAGATATCAGCCCGGAGCTTGGCAGCATAAGCCGCCGGAAAAACATCAAGACCGCGGGAGTTGTCTTCATTGCTTCCAACCAGGGATTGTGTGCCGGCTTTAATGTAGCTCTCAATCATGAGCTAGAGAGATTGGAAGAGCGACTGCGGGAGTCGAAGGTCAAGCTGCGCTACTACAGCGCGGGCAAGAAAGCTATCCAGTATCTAGAGCGCTGCCAGCTGCCGATCGAATACTCTCTGGACAATTTGACCGACCGATTTACCTATGCACAAATTGTAGAGCTGGGCCATAGGCTGATGCAGGACCTTAATCTTGGCAAAATTGACGATCTGTATCTCGTTTACACCCATTATGTGGCTAGCGCTACCTATCGGGTCGTGGCTGAGCATCTTTCGCCATGGGAGGAATTTCTCAAAAGGATCAAAGAGGAAAAGTCAGCGAAGGCTCGTCCCATTCTCTGCCATCCTAACAGTGCAGAGCTTATGGATGCTCTACTGCCTGAGCTGATTATCAATCGGATCTACAAGGCTCTGCTGGAAAGCATGGTCTGTGAGCAGATCGCCCGGCGGCTAGCTATGAAACAGGCTACGGATGCAGCCGAGGACAAGATCGAGGAGCTGAGGATCATGTATCACACACTTCGTCAGGCTAAGATTACCAAAGAGGTCAATGAAATGATGGGTACGGTTTTAGCTCTTCAGCGAGATTAGCCTCCGCTAGCTCTTTTTAGGGCCAAGTGGATGATTTTTGAGGGGAATTGCCGTCATCAGTAAGTGGTTCTATCGCTAAGTAAAATCTACTTTAACGATAACATCATCTAGGCCAAAACCTTAATAATTGGCCTTTAACTTAAGATTAGCCTTTAATTAGTGATTCCGTACTTGGCGAGAAAACCAGTCAGTATACATGGGGGAGATCATGAACGTTGGGAAAGTGGTTCAAGTTATCGGATCAACCATGGATGTGGAATTCTCATCGGGGAATCTGCCCGAGATCTACAATGCCCTGGAGATCGAGGTTGAGATTGAAGGTCAAAAATCTATTTTGACTGCTGAGGTTCAACAGCATATCGGAGGAGGAATGGTTCGGGCCATTTCTCTTGGCTCAACTAACGGCGTGGCTCGGGGGATGAGGGTCGTGGACACCGGCAACCCAATCATGATGCCGGTGGGAGAGAGTACCCTTGGCCGGGTGTTTAATCTGAAGGGAGATTTCATGGATGACGGCGAGAGGATCACTATCAAGGAGCGAAGACCGATCCACCATGAGCCTCCTCCGTTTGTGGATGTGGAGCCAAAGCTAGAAATCTTTGAAACCGGCATCAAGGTGGTGGATCTGCTGGAGCCTTACGTCAAGGGGGGGAAAACCGGGCTTTTCGGCGGGGCAGGAGTAGGCAAAACTGTGGTTATTATGGAGCTGATCAATAACATTGCCAAGGTGCATGGTGGCTATTCGGTTTTTGCCGGTGTTGGAGAAAGGACCAGGGAAGGGACAGACCTTTGGCTTGAGATGAAACAGGCTGGAGTTCTCAACAAAACCGTTCTGGTCTATGGCCAGATGAATGAGCCTCCTGGAGCTAGGCTGCGGGTTGGGCTCTCAGCCGTAACTGTGGCTGAATATTTCCGAGATCACCACCACGTGGATGTGCTACTCTTTATTGACAATATCTTCCGCTTTTCTCAAGCAGGATCAGAGGTCTCGGCCCTCCTGAGCCGTATGCCCTCGGCAGCAGGGTACCAGCCTACCCTGGCTACAGAAATGGGTGAGCTGCAAGAGCGGATCACCTCAACCAAATTCGGCTCTATTACCAGTATCCAGGCCGTCTATGTGCCGGCTGATGACATTACTGACCCGGCTCCGGCCACTACCTTCTCGCACCTTGACGCGACTACGGTTCTCTCCCGCAAGATCGCTGAAAAAGGGATCTATCCGGCTGTAGATCCCCTTGAGTCCTACTCTCGGGTTCTAACCCCTGAGGTGGTTGGGCAGGAGCACTATGAGACCGCTCGTGAGGTCCAGAGGATACTTCAGCGCCACAAGGATCTGCAGGATATTATCGCCATTCTAGGGATGGATGAGTTGTCGGAAGAGGATAAAATCATTGTCCGCCGGGCCCGCAAGATTGAAAAATTCCTCTCTCAACCCTTTTTCGTAGCCGAATCTTTTACCGGACAGCCCGGTAGATATGTCAAGCTCCAGGATACCATCGAGAGCTTCAAAGAGCTTCTCTCGGGCCGATGCGACCATATCCCGGACCAAGCCTTCTATATGGTCGGCGATATCGAAGAAGCTATGCAAAAGGCCAAGACCTTACAGGGATAAGGATACCAGGAGGATTTTTAATACTTATCTTTGGATATACTTGTCTTTGGATAATAAGAGATTTCAAACCCAGGAGAAGATGAGGAGAAAAAGTCATGGAAGTAGAGAGCCGCGAACCCTTACAACTCAGAGTCATAACCCCTGATAAGACCATATTTGATCACCAGGTTGACCATGTAGTCTTGCCAACCTCTGATGGAGAGATCGGCATCTATGCTCACCATGCTCCGCTCATCACCAAGGTTACCAAAGGAACCGTCAGAATCCATCTTATGGACAGCCGCCTGCTCAACCTCTCATTCGATTATGGCCTGGCCAGAACCAGGGATAATTTGCTCACCATCCTAATTCACGGCAATGTAAGACTGGCTGAAGATAAGGATAATTAACCCGGGGAATATAAAAAAGTTGATCTTCCAGACGGGAGTGAAAATCACGAATTAATATCGGCCAGGGGAGGAGAAAAAGTAACCCCCCTATATAAGTCGACCCTAATTTTGATATATAAGATAAGTTGTTGAAAATATTAAATTTGGATGCTCTTATATATCAGACACCATAAACCCTCAAGGTATATCAGAACAACAATAAACCCTCAAAGGAGCTTAGCTCTTATTAGGGTTATGTCTCTCAATGGTAGCTAATAATAAGAGCTAATTTGGATGCTAATTTTGCTGAAATCTTGGAGGATAATTTACCAATTTATCGAAATTAAAGCATATTAATTATTCAAGACATTGAAATTATTAATTTTATATTTTCTCTGTAAGTTATTGAAATTATTAACTAAATATTGAATATAAGATAACTTATTAAAAATATTAATTTTATACAAATTATTTGCTTTTCTGCCCCCTCATTTTTCTGCCCCCATTTTGATTCGCAAGCGATCCACTTCCTTGCACCAATTTTTTGTAAGAGTTATATAGCTCTTGTTTTTCGATTTTAACAGATTGTTCTATCAAACATAGTTCATGAATAAACTCAATAACATTGTCATTTTCTTCTTTGTATTTTTTCATTTCAGCAATAACGCTTTCTGGTTCATTGAATCGTTTATTGCTGATTAAGTCTTTGAGTTCAACAATACATATGGATTACCCTTCTACTATAGCGAGGTTTAAGGGTATCGGCAGGAAGCAGACCAGGGGGGAAATTCCCCTTGAATTTTTGAGGCTATATTCAATATAATTATGGCAATATGGCTAAACTGAGAACTCCCTGGCTAAGAGCTGAGGTAAACAAATATGAGAAAGACGACCATTGAACTTACTGAGGAGCAGTATTTTCCCCTTAAGGAGAAAGCCTTAGATCTTAAGAAGCAAAATCAGAACCTCTCCATTGTGTCCATATCCGGGCCCTAATTGAGAAGAATAGACAGAAGTGGATGGAGAGGGAGAAGGAAAAGCGAGGATAACAGTCATGCATAAACTTTCAGAGCAGGAGATCGAAAGGATCGTAAACCTCCTAAGGGAAGGCAAACACCTACCAGAGGACTACAAGGCGATCCTCTTCGACACCAAGAAGGAATACGAGCTTATCTACGCCGACAAGGAGCGGGAAGAGGACATTCTGGCGGACACGATGGCCGTGCCTCTACAAAAGGTCAAGACCTTCCGAAACGGACAAGGCGGTAACGGTTGGACGAATATGCTCATTTTCGGCGACAATCTTCAGGTGCTCAAAACCCTGCTGCAAATGAAGCAAGAAGGGAAGCTCAAGAACGCTGACGGCACGCCAGGGGTGAGGCTGGTTTATATTGATCCGCCGTTTGGAACTGGGGATGAGTACATTATAAGCAAAGGAGCATCTGCATACTCCGCTAAAACGATGGGGGCACGGTTTATCGAGTTTTTGCGAAAGCGGCTAATTTTTCTCCGTGAAACTCTTGCGTATGATGGCAGTATCTATGTGAGGATTGATTATCATTTTGGTCATTATATCAAAGCAATCATGGATGAAGTCTTTGGTCCAGAAAACTTCCAAAACGAAATTGTGATTAATCGGTTTAAGAGACAGTTATTAAATATTACCCGCTACAACGTGGCAACCGATTCATTGTCTTATTACACATTGTCTTCCGATGCTGTTTTCAATGAACAATATCGTAAACGCATTTGCTCATTCTGTGGGAGTGAGGCACCACCACAATGGAGAGGCATGAGTTCGCCTGGTTTAAGAAATCCTCCGGAACGAATCATCTTGGGGAAAAAGTTACTACCGCCACGTGGAAGACACTGGACTTTTACACAGCAAAAAATTAGTCAGATGGAGGCGGAAGGTCGGATACGAATAAACGACAGTGTACAGTATGTTGACCTCGATGGAAAAAGGATCAAGGGATTACCTGAGTACCTACAGACAGAAGATACTCCTATTGATTCAAATTGGACTGATCTTAAGGGTTACGTCTTTGGAGCAAAGTATCCTACAGAAAACCCGGAGGAACTTTTACGGCGAGTTATTTTAGCCTCTTCCAACCCTGGCGATCTTGTCCTTGACTGTTTTGCTGGCTCAGGCACGACCCTTGCCGTGGCGGAGAAGTTAGGCAGGCGTTGGATTGGAGTAGATTGTGGCAAACTTGCCATTTACACCATGCAGAAGCGGCTCTTAAACATCGCCGAGAGCAAGGATTGGGAGAATACAAATAAGAAATACGGCAAGCCTCCCAAACCTTTCACCCTCTACAATGCCGGCCTATATGACTACAAGATGATCAAGGGACTCCCCTGGGAGCAATACAGGGACTTTGCCTTAAAACTCTTTCAGTGTCGGGATGAGCGGCATGAGATTTCCAAGACTGAACTGGACGGCTATTTGGGGGCAGACAGCGTCATGGTCTTTAACTATCAGAAGCACAAGGACGCCGTGTTGGACAGGGACTTTATTGACGACCTGCATAAAAACCTTGGGTCTAAAATCGGCAGACGCTTCTTTATCATCGCCCCTGCCGCTTCGGTGCAATTTCTTGAGGATTATATTGAGAAGGGTAATACAAAATACTTTATCCTCCGCATTCCTTACTCCATTATAGAGGAGATACACAATCGGGGCTTTACTAAGATCAAACAGCCGGTTAGCGAAATGGATGTCAACGATACAGTGGATGCCGTAGGCTTTGACTTTATTCAGGTGCCGACAGTGGAGTGCCAATACTCCATTAAATACTTTACTGATAACACGAAGGGGCAAATGAAGTTAAAAATGCGAATTAAGGGTTGAATAAATCCATTGTTCTCCTCCGATAAGGGGGTAGATTATTAAACTTGCCACCCCTATCGAAAGGAGAGACAATGGATTGGCAAACCCTATTAATCACTGTTTTTGTATATATCAGTGAAAAGTATAAAACCCAGCTTTGGCCTTTTTGCCAAAGGATGAGTAACAACAACAATCCCCAATTTAGCGATGAAGAACTGCTCACCATTTTTATTTATGGTGTTATGAAAAAACGTTTCGAGCTTAAAGATATCTACAACTACGCCAATAACCACTTGCGGGAATGGTTTCCCAAATTACCTTCCTATGTAGCCTTTGTCCAACGTCTTAATCGGTTCGATAGCCTATTTCCCATGCTTATTGAACTCATTCTCAATGATTTTTCCGAATCTGACCTCATCCCCCACATCCAGCTTATCGACTCTATGCCCATAATCTTAGCTAAGGCCAAAAGAAGTGCTAAGGCTAAGGTTGCCAACCAGGTGGCCAATAAAGGATATTGTGCCTCTAAGGATGGTAATTTAGAAACGCTCTCTATGGTCATGCTGGACTACGACTTTGACGGCGAGGTCTTTGACCTGGATGAGGTCTTCTACGCTGAGGAATTAAAGAAGAATGGCTACGAGGTGCGCTTTGCCGAGGACAAGGTTAAAGAGCGGATCATGGTAATCTACATTGATATCTTCGGCAATGAGAAGCGGGAGATAAAGAAGCTCTCTGACTTCAACGGGTAAAGGAAGAGGTAATCATGCTTGAACAACCCTTTCAAAATAAGGACTTAGTCCTTAAGGTGTCCTCCAACTACGACCCGAAGAGGTTTGATCCGAATAAATACGAGGCTTTTTTAGATGCCCTTTGCGGGGACAGGGAGTATCAGAAAGAGGCCATTCGGGCGACGCTACGCTATTTTTTGGGGGGCGAATACAAAAGCCTCAAGGAACTGGCGGATGAAAACTATAACCAAAACCCCAAGCTTCAAGAGAAGTATTCCTCTTTCGAGGATTTTCTTGCGCACCTGCAACTACCGGATAAGCTCTCCTGCTCCCTGGATCATGCGACTGCCACAGGCAAAAGTTATGTGATGTATGGCATCGCCCGCATTATGCTTGCTGATGGAGCTATAGATCAGGTTTTGGTCCTGTGTCCTTCTAACACCATTGAAGAAGGTTTAACGGAGAAGTTTCGGAGCCTATCCGCTGATAGAACCCTCAAAGACCTTCTGCCTACCGATTCCAAAGTTGCTAATCCCCGGATCATCAATGCCTCTAACACTATCCAAAAGGGGGACATCTGCATTGAGAACATCCACGCCACCTACAGCAACACCAAGTCGGCCATAGAAGACAGTCTTGTCGGGAAAGGTGAGCGAACTCTGGTATTGAATGATGAGGCGCATCATTTGATGAGCCCCTCCTCCAATACTGCCCTCAAAAAATGGAAGGAATTTTTACTTGATCCCAAATACGGCTTCAAATTTATCGTGAATGTTTCGGGCACCTGTTATATTGGGAATGACTATTTCACTGATGTCATTCATCGCTTTTCTTTAAGGGATTCCATCGAGAAGAAGTTTATCAAATCTATCCGATATGTGGCGGAGGACTCCTCGGGCAGCGAGGGCGAGAAGTTTCAAAAGATTTACGATAATCATATTGAGAATAAGACGGTCAAATATCGCAAGGTTAAACCTATCACCATCCTAGTTACCAAGAACATCGCCGCTTGCAAGCGTCTCACCGATAAACTGATCGATTTCCTTGCCAAAAAAGAAAATATCAGCAAGGAGCAAGCTGCCAAGAAGGTCTTAATTGTTACCTCTGCCAGCGAACACAAGGACAATATACCTATCCTGCGGAGTGTGGATGATAAGGACAATCCCATTGAGTGGATTACTTCCGTCAGTATGCTCTCCGAAGGCTGGGATGTGAAAAATGTCTTTCAGATCGTCCCCCATGAAGAACGGGCGTTCAATTCAAAGCTCCTTATTGCCCAGGTCTTGGGAAGAGGCTTGAGGGTGCCTGAGGTTTACAAGGGCAATCAGCCTGTAGTAACCGTTTTCAATCATGATAAGTGGTCAAAGAAAATCAAACACCTGGTAGATGAGGTTCTGGAACTTGAGAAGCGCGTATACTCTTATCCTGTTATGAAGAAAGAGGATTATAACTTTGACCTTTACAACATTGATTACAAGCGTAACGAGGAGGAGGTTGAATACCCGCAGAAAGACCCCTATGAACTCCTGAAAAATGGTTACATCAACTATTCGAGCCAGGCGGAGAAGGTAGAAAAGAACACAATCTATGCCAGGGCAGTCTCCGGCGAGCAGGATATCAAAAAGACGCTGATTGAATTAAAGATGTATTCCATTGAAGAAGTAGCGCACGATGTCTTTAACCGTCTTTTTATTTATGATCAAGAGGCAGGAACGAGCTATAGAGAGCAGTTTCCTAAGGACAAGATTGCAGAGATAATCAAGACCTCTCTTGAACGCATTAGCGACAAGACTGGCAAGCTGAGCGAGGCGAACCGTAATCAGACCCTAGCAGCATTTAGCGTGATTAGAAGAAAGGGAGCAAAGAGCCTACGGCTAAGTATCGAAGACAAGGAACTCATCAAAATAAGCACCAGAAAAATCGGCAAAAACAGCTTAGGTGTAGGATCACTTCGGCGTTATAGCACGGTCTTTTACGATGATTATTCCTTAAGCCTGGGGGAGGCGGCGGATAGAAAATTGCTAAAAGAGCTTGAGGAGGATGAGAGCCTTCCAAAATCTGCCCTGATAAAGGTGGAGAATAAATACAACTTCAAGACGCCTCTCAATTTGGTCCTGGTTTCCTACGAACCTGAACGCAGGTTTATCCTGGGGTTGACTGACAAGCAGACAGCCAAGGAAATAGATGCCTGGATTAAGTCCCTCGATGTGGGTTTCTACAGTATCGAATACTCCTGGCGGAAGGGAGAGCATCCCAAGCAGGGAAGTTTCAATCCTGATTTCTTTATCAAGAAAGGCAATGACATTGTTGTAGTGGAAATTAAAATGGACAACGATGTATCCGATGAGAATAGGGCTAAGCTCAGGTATGCAAGGGAGCACTTTGCCAAGGTAAACGAGTTGCAGCAGGAGCAGAAGTATTATTTCAAATTCCTCTCCCCGGGGAGCTTTGACCTATTTTTCGAGGCGCTCAGGAACGGCGCTTACAAGGACTTCAAATCCGAGCTTGAGAGAAAGTTAGAGGAATAGATAGATTGATGGAAATTAACCGATGCCCCGACACCGAAGCCTGAATCTAAAGAAGTTTATTGGATTCAATACCTGAGCCTCTGATTGAGGAGTATTTCAAGCAGAAGATTGAAAGGATTCTTTTCCCCTCAAAATTTTTGACTACTACCTGCCAGGATGTCGCCAAATCTGCGCCTTTGCTCCTCCAATTAAAGATTAATAAGTGGCCGGAGCCTGCGTTCAGTCAAGATGGGCGAGGGCAAGGGATCGCTAAGAGCAGCAATGGCTTTAATGGATAAAAATCTTCTCATTTTCAAGCTGCTACAGACAGCTTCAGAAGAAAGGATTGGGCCGAATATGGGCGATGCCAGGCGAAAATGCACCAGGCTATTCAGGACCTGTCAGCAGCCTTAGACAAAAGCGATAAGATGAAGCAGCAGATCAGCGACCATAATCATAAGAACCCCCAGCCTAAAAATCGCTACTCAGGGAAGGACTTGTCAAACAAGCTGGCCCACAGGCAATGAGAAAGATCAGCCCCCTATTTTTTGCCTTATCCGCCGATACTGTTCATGAAGCGATTACACTTTAGGGCTGAGAGTCGGCTTCGGTCAGGCCCTGAGGCTGGTTTGTTTTCAATCCCCTTGATGAAAAGCTGCCGCAGCTCATCATCACTGCCCCCTGCCCGCAGGGCTGCTTTGATGTCTATCTCCTGGCTTGAGAAGAGGCAGCTTCTCAGTTTCCCATCCGCCGTGATCCTGATTCGGTTGCAGGTTGAGCAGAAGTGATTGCTCATCGGACTGATGAACCCGATCTTTCCAGCCGCCCCTCCCTCAAATTGAAATAGTTGAGCCGGACCATTTTCTGAGCCTAATGAGGAGTCGCCACAGGTGGCTAAAGGGATGAGGGGGCGGTAGGCAGTAATAATCTCCTTTATCTGCTGACAGGAGAAAAATTGCCGCTCTTGCCAGAGCTGGCTGTTGCCGAGAGGCATGAATTCGATGAACCGGATGTGAAAAGGATAATTAAGGCTTAATTTGGCCAGATCCAAAACCTCATCCTCGTTGATCCCCCTTATGACCACCATGTTGATCTTAATGGGAAAAAATCCAATTTCTCTGGCCTTTTGAATCCCTCTCAAAACCTGGATCAGCCGATCATGGCCAGTGATATCTTGATATTTTTTTCGGTTTAAAGAATCAAGACTAATGTTTATCCTTCGAAGACCTGCCTTATAGAGATCAGGCGCCATTTGCTCTAGCAACACTCCATTTGTAGTCAGAGAAATATCCCTCACTCCCTCAAGCCGGGCAATCGCCTCTACCAGCTTAGTGACATCTTTTCGGACCAGCGGATCTCCCCCAGTGAGACGAACCTTGCTGATTCCGCATCTGACCGCAATCTGAATTAAATGCAGAATTTCCTCATATGAGAGAATCTGAGACCTTTCAAGCTGACGGAGTTTTTTAGGCGGCTGGCAGTAGATACACTTGAGGTTGCACTTGTCAGTAATTGACACACGGATGTAGTTGATCTGACGCTGATGTAAGTCTAACATAATCTTTCCTTGCCAAAATTATGAACTAAAATTACAATATTCTCCTTATTTTTCATAAGGCCGAGCTTGATTAATAGACTGCGCCCTTGTTACATATCCAGGCAAGATGGGCCGAGATAATCACTAGGCGACCTTATCATTAACGTTATCATTATTAAGTATACCATTTATTAAGTATACCATTGGTCTGCCATTTACTTCCACCGAATGAGAGAGTGTTTTTAAATATTTTTATTTTTTTTCTCAAGTGGCTATGGTAAAAAATAATGTCTAGTTGCACACTCTCTTTTAGTTACATGCTCTATTTTTAAAGATATTGGAAAGATACTAGAACTATTTAGAATTTAGAGAAGAGGATATCCCGTGAAAGTAATTGTTATTTCAGGCTCAAGTTCTAATGTCGGCAAAACCACCTTGGCCAAAGCAATCTGTGAAACCTTGCCTGGAGCCGTATTTGTCAAAATCGGTACCGGAGCCAGGAAAGAGACCTCCTCAGATATCCTGTATCCTTTTGGCACATCCTTTCGGGATATAGAGGCAGATCATTCTGGAGCAAGCTTTCTGATAATTGAAAGTAATCACATTTTGACTGAACTTGATCCTGATCTTTGTATTTTTCTGGGGGGAAGCCCTGGCCGGGATGAAAAGCCATCCGCTGCTCTGGCTAGGCAAAAGGCCGACATTGTCCGCGGCCAGAGGGTGAGTGGAGAAAAAGCCGCCGCTTTGGGCCGCAGACTCAATCTCTGCCTGGATAAAATCCACGAGCTTTGTTTTTTGGCGGGAGCAAATCCAGAACCTGTCAGTGCCATCATCATGGCCGGCGGATCAAGTTCTAGGATGGGGAGGAACAAGGCTCTCCTCAGCATGGCTGGCAAGACCATGATCAGGCATATTTATGATACCTTGAGGCCGCTCTTTGACGAGGTGATTGTTTCGGTATCGAAGAAAGAGCACACCTCACTGATTCCAGAGGCCAATACGGTGATTGATCTAAAATCTGGGCAGGGGCCGCTTATGGGGATCTACTCTAGCCTCAAGGCATCTTCCAGCCGGGTGAATTTCATCATCGCCTGCGATATCCCTACGGTTAACCTGCCCCTTTTAAGAAGGCTTCTATCCTGTTCTTGGCAATATGATATTGCTGTTCCATCATTTAAGCCGGGAGAATACGAGCCGCTTTTTGCCGTCTACACCAAAAAAGTGGCCGAGGCAGCCAAGACTCTCCTAGATCAGGATAGGAGGAGAATTTGTGAATTATTTTCCATCTGTAACACGAAGGTTGTGGAAATTGCCAACCACCTCTGGTATGCAAACCTAAATACTCCCTCCGATTATCAGGATTTTATTTCGAAGGAAAAGGATAAGAAGAAAAATAAGGAGGATGAAGAGCATGATTTATTTTGATGAAGCCTTGCAGATCGTATTGTCATCTGCGGTGG
Source organism: bacterium (assembly GCA_023512255.1). Classification (GTDB taxonomy): domain Bacteria; phylum SZUA-182; class SZUA-182; order DTGQ01; family DTGQ01; genus DTGQ01. The sequence goes on from JAILZY010000007.1 coordinate 63,185, forward strand.
TAATAACGGAGAGTGAACACGTTGGCCTGAGCATGACGCTGGGAAGAATTCTGGCCAGTGATATCATTTCTGATATCGATATTCCACCCTTTGACAAATCAGCCATGGATGGCTATGCTTGTCGGGCGGCTGATCTTGATCGGCTGTTAAAAGTGATTGAAGTTATACCCGCCGGCTATCGACCCCAGAAGGTAATTGGCCAGGGAGAATGCTCAAAGATTATGACCGGAGCTATGGTTCCCGAAGGGGCTGACTGCGTGGTTATGGTTGAGCACACGCAGGAAGAGAATGGATTTGTGCGGGTGCTGAAAAAGGGCGGCCCGGCCAATATCTCCCCTAGGGCTGAAGACCTCAAGCAGGGAGATACAGTTTTGAGCCGGGGAACTATAATAACTCCCGCGGAAATCGCTGTCTTGGCCTCGGTTGGCTGTGATCCGGTGCCGGTTGTCCGAAGGCCGGTAGTTGGAGTTTTAGCCACCGGCAGTGAGCTGGTTGAGCCCTGTCAGAAACCTACCCCAGTTCAGATCAGAAACAGCAATAGTTATCAGCTCTGTGCCCAGATTGAGCGAGCAGGCTGTGTGTCTTGCTACTTTGGCATAGCTGAAGATAATCCGCAGATCATTGATCGGATGCTCAAGCAGGCACTTGCGGAATCCGATGTTGTCCTGCTGTCCGGCGGAGTATCAATGGGAGATTTTGACTTCGTGCCTGAAATCTTACGGCAAAACGGGGTCAGCCTCAAATTTGAAAAGGTGGCTATAAAGCCTGGCAAGCCGACCGTATTCGGCATTCGCGACGGTAGGCCGGGGGCCAGATATTTTTTTGGTCTGCCAGGCAATCCTGTTTCAACCTTTGTTTTGTTTGAGGTTCTGGTTAGACCATTTCTTTTCAAATTGATGGGAAGCTCTGATCAGCGGACACGGGTTATGGCCAGACTCAAAAAAGACCTGAGGCGTAAAAAAACAGATAGGCTAGAGCATATTCCTGTCTTTCTGAATGCTGACGGACTCGTTGATACGATTGACTACCACGGCTCTGCCCATATTCACGCCTATACTAGGGCCAACGGAATCATAGTTATACCGCAAGGGGTTGAAGAAATCAAGGCGGATAGCCAAGTTTCGGTACTGTTGATAAATTAATGGTTCTTTCGCTAATAAAGCGCGCAATTTTGGCGACCACAGGTGGCCGCCCCTGCGAAGTGCCCGACCGTAAAGGCTTATAACTTGACATAATGAGGTAGCGATAGACAAGAAAAATAATTATCTGGCTAGAAGGTTATAACTCATTATGGTTGGTTGCTGATTTATTGGGTAAATTGGATCTGCTCTCGCACTTGACGAGGAAACCAGTTAGCTGCTATAAGCTATTAAAAAGCGTAAGAATTAAAAATCTCTCCCGTCTTACTATGCGGATAAATTTTTAGAAGTTTTTGCCTTGTAATTCAATATATAAATTTGATATAATAAATTCGTTATTTAAATATTTAGGATTTAAATATTTAAGAATCTTGACTATACTTTTCAAAATAAAGCTACTGCCCCAATAATTCATCGATGATTCATCGAGAAAAACCAAAAAGAGGGGAGGAGTGAATTTTGACTTTCAGGTAGTTTGAATTTATGATGCTCAAACCCTTTTTGTATAGGTAGTTGTCGATGAGCCCGTAATGAAAAAATAACGACTTATCATTTCTCATCTCACTATGCTTTTGCACTTTTTCTCCAAGGCCTTGATTTTACTAGATTTGCTATTAGAGGTAACTTTCTAAGGATGTCAAGGCGCTAAGAAATTTCTGCAAAAGTGTAGATCTCAAAGAATCCAGCTAATTTGAGAGAAAAATCTATGATATAGGTTTGATATAGGTTTTATCTATGACTATTATTTTTGTTTAGTCAACAGTTGCTATTTCCCCAAACATGGGAAATATTATTATTCGTTAAATTAATTAATTTATCTCATTAGCTAATAAAAATTTCTCATTAGCCATATAAAAATTAATACATATAAAAATTAATATAGAGGAGGAAAGCATCTTTGTAGAGAACAGGAGGGGAGAAGTAAGCTTGACTTTTTTCGTAAGGTTAAATTGTTTTTAAGGTTAAATTTTTATTATCTTTTTAAGGTTTAAGGGGGTTTTTACATGAAAAAGCTATTCAATTTCAAGACAGTAGCCGTAATGTGCAGTTTAGTCATGTTTTTGAGTCTGCTGATTTTCTCCAGTGCGCAGGCTCAGCTGCCAATGACCAGTTTTAGTCCGATCATGACTATCACTCCTCCTGCTCCGGGGACAACTCCACCAACCACTACACCTACGTTCAGCCCTACAGCCGCCTTGATGCCGACTCTGCCGACCTTCGGTGGCTTGGGTACGCCAGCCGCGACCTTTATGCCCGTTGTTCCCATTGGCATCCCAAGCGCTCCCAGCTGGTCAACAACAGGTACTACCCTGATGCCAAGTACGCCAACCCTAGGTGGATTTATCGGCACACCGCCTACCTCACCCTTTGGCGGCTGGCTTGGGGTATCACCCGCCGCCCCAGGATTGACTGGCTGGTTTGGCAAGGCCGTTATCAGTCCTACCACTGCCCCAACAGGTGCTCTGATGACCTTTACCCCGCCAGCTCCATCTACGCTTGGAGTTATGCCTTTTCTGCCCTCAACTCCGGTTGGCCTGATGACTGCTTTCTCCACTCCGGCAATTATGCCCTTTAGTCTGGCTGGTTTTGCCGCAGTTATGCCCATTGTTCCCCCTGCTCCTGCGGTCCCGGTCTTAGCTGCCCCAACAGTGGTTGCCCCAACAGTGGTTGCCCCAACAGCAGTTGCTCCAACAGTGGTTGCTCCAACAGCAGTTGCTCCAACAGTGGTTGCTCCAACAGTGGTTGCTCCAACAGTTATTTAGGATGATTTAGCCTTGCTTTAGGGAAAAAGGTAAGACTTGGAGGAAAGCCTTATTTGAGATATGGCCTTTAAGGGGATAAAACCTCAAACGGAAGGCGACTGCTCAAGCAGTGAATACAGGTATAGACAGAAGAGGAAGGAAATGCGCTTTTCATTTTTATAAGTCAAGCTTACCCTTATCCCCTCCTGATATTTCTTAGTCTTTAATGGAAGACTTCTTTAATTTCCTATCCCTTAATTGGGGAGCGGCTGCGAGGAAGGGTGAGGATAAAGCCTCACCCTTCCTCGCTCCCCTCTTGCTTAACTGAAGTGAAATGCCTCTTGGTTTTACTTGACCCGAGGCATTTCTTATATCTTGCCTGGCCTTATACTTTCCCTAGCTATAATCACCCCTGCAACCCGCAACCCAATACCCTTCTCCCCTATTAGACTTTATCGTAAATATAACTAATTGAAAATAAATAACTTTTAAAAAACTAAGATTCAAACTAACTCTTTATATACTTTACATATCAATAGGTTACTTAAAACTCAATTTTATTGGAAATGAAAATCTATAAATAATAATAAGTTATAAAAATAATTCACTACCGGACACTTTTATCGTCATTCCCGCGAAAGTGTTAATCCATGTATAGTTGTAGCAACCCTCTAGATTTCTGCCTACGCGGAATAACATGAAATGCCTGCACTTACAGGCACATACAAAACGGAGATAAAATGTGTCCGCTAGTGAGTAAAAGTGGTTAACATTTTGATATAATGGTTTTTATTCAAATCTGTGTGCTGGCTTGTTATTCTTATTCCTATTTTGGTTGGGTATCAGCGGAGGCATTATGGTCGGTGGCAAAGAAGCTTTGTCGATCGATCCAGAGGTTGGCTGCCAAGGAGAAAGAAAGCTATACGGAGAAGATGAAGGAGCTGTATCGTGAGTTGATTGACCATGCTCTCAGGCTCGCCAGCCGCTGTGAAGAGACCATAAATGAGGCGAAAAAGCAACTGAAGACAAAGGGCTTGAAGGCGGATTCTGTGCGGATCAGGTCCCTGATCAGTGAGCTGGAGCAGTGCCTTGCCCTCACTCGCGAAGCATGTCAGGCTGAGCTGATTGCCGCGCTCTTTGATCTGGAGCCTTGCCCTCACTCGCGAAGCATGTCATCTTGCTGAGCGCCGAGCGATACTTGAGGAGCACATCCCCAACGATGAGAAGATCTTTAGTCTGTTTGAGCCCCATACCGAGTTGATCGATCGAGGCAAGACCCCTTATCTCATTGAGTTTGGTCATCCGATTCTGATCATTCAGGACCGGATAGGATTTATCCTCAAAGCCCAGATTATGGATCATACCACTGAGAGACATAACCCTAATAAGAGCTAAGCCCCTTCGATGGTTTATGGTTGTTCTGATATAGGGTTTATGGTGTCTGATTAAGAGCGAAAAAAATAGATCCTGAGGGAAAGTCTCCTTAAGAGACTTTCCCTCAACGATCGTGGTGTAAAACACCCCTTGGGTGAAGGGAATAAGGGATGAAGTGATGAGGTCAACAGCAGTGATGGTATTCCTACATTAATTTTCTATCTCCTGTGAGTTTAGAATAAAAGCGCAGTAGCGGTCAGAAGCGAGCTCAAAGTTGGCACAGGAGCTACTGTTGAAGTGGAGAATGTAGGATAGGTGGTTATATATTCCCAATTAGCAGCCGGAACTTCCTGCAAGATCCACCAGGCTGGTGTAGGCGGCAAGATAGCATAGGTAGATGGCAAGGTAATGGTTATCGGAAGCCTAGTGATTGAATTTATGAGGATATCCGGCGGCCAGAGGTCAATTCCGGTAAAAGGGTCATAGTAAGCCATACCCAGCGGAGTATTATATAGCAGCCAGGGATGGCCGAGAGCAAAATGCCAGGTCAGACCAGGTTGAACCGGCAGAACGGTTGATCGAGTAAGGCTTGTAACCAGCGGCGTAGGCAGGCCAGTGTCAGGGTTAATAGGAGAGAGTGCCGGTGACCACAGAGGCCAAAGAGTGTTATAGGGTGGCAGGGCAACCCAGTTTTGGACAGGAGTGGTTGTGGTGATCGTCGGTGCTGTAGTGGTAATGATCGCGGCTGAAGCGGCTTTCAGCCCGATGGTCAGACAAAAAATAAATCCAATTAGCATAATAATCATAAATGATAAATAAATGTGTTCCTTGGTATTCATTTTCATCTTTTTCTCCTTCTCGTTAACCTTAAAGTTAAATTCATTAAGTTAAGTTCATTGCCCTTAAAACTCGAAAAACTGGATAGACTTTGTAGATAATCTTTGTAGCATAGATAAATTTTAAAATTAGTTTTGCCTAAAACCTACACAGTCGATAAGGGTATAAAAGTGTATGTAAGGGTGTATGTAATGTAATAGATAAATAATAAGTTAAATAATATTTAATGATAAAATAAATAAAAATAAAGGTATAAATTGTAAGTTGTGGAGAAATGGAGAATTCTAATGCTCAGCTTAGTATGCTCAGCTTAGGTAAACAATTAAGGTATGGACAAGAATGCTCATGGAGAACGTAATAACCATCTACCGTAATAATAATCTATAATACCCTAAATAATAACCATCTATAGACCAACAACTCAAATGACAAAAGAAGACATCCATACTCCACTATTTATAAAACTGTATTAGAACTACAAAACTGTATCAGAAAACTAGATTAGTCATGACTTTTTGAATATATAAGAAAGCAATTATCATGCCAAGCGGCAAAATCAAAGAACAGGATTTTATTAATTTTTTATTATTTTTCAAATGGTTAATTAGGCAAGCCCTTATATTTCCTGAAAAATTTTTCCCCTAAGCTCAGGACAATTTATAAATAAAAGCTAGTCCATAGATTAACAAATTACTAATTTTCTCAATTTAGAGACTGATACATGAGCCAATAATGTTTCTTCTTGAGACAAAGTAAAAAAATGAACTTATAAGATAGCCATAACACCGTGAAAAGTAATTTTTACAGTATGAAAGACATTTTTTTAAATCCGTAGCTGACTGCTTAGGAGCTATTCTTATTATCTCAATTTGAGACAAAATGGAAATCTCCCCACAATCCATCTCTGGGCTGCCCTTGCGGTAGGCTACCCAATCACTTGAGCGAGCCGTGAAACAAAATCTTGGCCTTTCGGAAGTAATAAAGTATTCGCGATCGGAGTTTTCGATTATAGAGCCGGAACACAGTTACCGGCCGGTTTATTGCCCCCCAGCGATATTTATACTCCTCCTCCCCTCGAAGGAAATCATATTCCAGAAACCCATCTTCAATAGCCTCCCTAATGGTTTGAGCAAACAGCAGCGTGCCAGGGTGCAAGAAAGCATATTCAGGCAGAAACCCTGCCTGATAGTACCAAACCTTTTTCCCATAGCGGAAATTCAAAATTATGGCTATAATTTGTTGCTCATTCTGAATGAGCGAGCAGGAAAGCCAGCCTCTCGATTTAAGTTGTTCTGAAACATCCAGCAAAAATCGGTGAAAGGAAGAAATCCGCAAGGTAGAATCGATCCCCTTATGCTCCATACGCAGGCTGTTGAGCGTACACAAGGTGTTGATCAGCACAGGAGTTGGAAAAAGATGGTGAGCATTGGACAGATATTTCATTTTGGTCTGCTGGTCAAATTTTCGCAGCAGAGCCCGCACCTGTTGTCGAAAGTTTCGGCTAAGGCTGGCTAGAAACTGGTTCCAGTCAGAAGGAAGTTTAATATACGGACACCTGAAGGTCTCCTCCAATTCAGCCGAATAGAGCCGATTCAGTAAGCGATACAGCCAGTATAGATCTGAGTTTCCCCAGGAGAGGGGGGATAGAATCATTCGGTCCCAAAGAGATGAGTGCTCTTTGAGAAATTCTCCTAACCGATGGTACACCTCGGCATCGTATCCTGGGGCAATGATCAGGTCCAAAAATTCGGAGCAGGCTGGACCATCGCTGCCAAGGAATCTCAAGGTTTTGATCCGTATACCTCCCTTGACCTCTTCCTCAAGAAACAAAGGAGCAATACCGATCAATTTTTCCCTTTCCCGAAACAGGATCAAAAACAGCTTTCTGTTTTGCTGATAGTGGATCCACCAGGTGAAAAGCCACTCCCAGGTTAAAAAAATACTGGAACTTACTCTTTTTTCTAGGATAGCATCCCACCAAGGCTGCAAATCCTGAAAGGCCCGCTCGGTTTGGACAAGCTCAACAGAGGTCGTCATTCTCTTTCTCAATATCTCTCCTTATCCTGCCTGTCTATCTTCCTGCTTGATGTCTGTTTCCTTTCATCAGCCTGTGGCGCCGAGATGAAAGTTAGCAGAAACCAAGATGAAAGTTAGCAGAAACTATAGGGTTGTCTTGTCTTTCTATCGACCGATTCTCACCTTATCTCTTACCCTGGCCTAAAACAAAAGCAATGGCTTTGGTTAGCCATGTGAGATCATGGCCGCAATGGCGCTAAGAATCTACTCTTTGGAGAGTTAGCCGATGATGGGAGAACCAAGAGAGAGGATTTGCCAACTATGGATTTAATATCGCACCGGATTAATTATTAGTGGTTGTTTTAATTATTAGTGGTTGTTTCGCTAATAAAGTGCCTAATTTTGGCAGACACAAGGGCAGCCCCTACCATTGATTGGGTAATTAGATATGCACTCGTATAGTGTTTCAAGTTTGGTTTTTCCAGGTATGATTTTTGATTAGCTATTTTGGCGAAAATTTATAGTTTATTTCGATATTGTGTTCAGTTTACCATAAAAATATGTTTATTGACGTGATCATCAATATTCATGCCAATCAAAACCTAACTTGAACGAGTATACTTAGATAACTTAGCAAGAGAAGCAACTTAGAGAAGCAAATTAGCGATAGACTCAATTAGACATCAATCATTGCCCCGACCTGGTGCTGGCTGGCGATACTCAGGGCTACATTCAGGTTCTTCAGATCGCCTCTCTCCTGCAAGGCCTGGGCGGCTGTCTGATAGGCCAGGGCGACATGATTATTCTTTTCACTCAGGTGGGCGAGGATGACGGTTTTCAGCTCTTCGTGGAGCACATCTCGAAGGAGAGACTGTGAACTCTCATTGGATAAGTGCCCAAATCCCCCCCTGATTCTTTGCTTGAGCCACCAGGGATATGGACCGCTAAGGAGCATTTCAGGATCATGGTTTGATTCCAGAATCAGGGCGTGGCAGGCTCTGAGCATTTGGCGGACAAGGGTTGTCGGCCTGCCAAGATCAGTGGCAATACCTAATTTGCGGTTTTTCATATACAGACAGAAACTTACCGGATCAGCCGCATCGTGCGGTACGGAGAAAGGTTCAATCAGGAGGTCGTGAAGCTGAAAGCCGCGATCGGGGTCAAAAATTTCCAATCTAGGCACTTTGCCTAGCTGAATCTTGGCTGCCTCAAAGGTTGCCGTATTCAAATAGAGGGGAAGTTTATACCGGCGGGCTAAAACCCCGGCCGAGCGAAGGTGGTCGATATGCTCGTGAGAAATCAGAATAGCGCACAGCTCATCGGGACGTGTAGCTACCATTGCCAGCCGACTGACAATCTCGCCCGTGCTCAAACCAGCATCGATCAAGATTTTGGCCTCCTTCGAGCACACCAGAATCGAGTTGCCAGCGCTGCCACTTCCTAACACACAGACCCGAAAGCTCATTCCCCTCTCTTTCCTTAAAGATAAATAATAGAAAAATATAATAATATCTTGAAATATAACTTTAAAGTAAATAAAAAGGATGAAACATAAAATAAAGTGTAATCGCTGGAACAGTAAAGAGGGAATGCCGCTGACTAAAAGCGGTACAATATCCCCTACCTGATGACGAAGCTTATATCCCGCTATCTAAACACTTGCCACTAAACTTGCAACCAGCAAGTAGCCGTACCTGATGACGAAGCCTACACCCCACTATGTCCAAATCCGCCATCTGATCTTTGCGTTGGCGGCAAATCTTCAACTACTTTGAAACAGCCTGCATAAACCCGATGAATGACCATCTGGGCAATGCGGTCTCCCCGCTTGATCAGGAAAGGCTCTTTGCCGTGATTAACTACAATGATTTTGACTTCGCCCCGATAATCCGCGTCTATGGTCCCTGGAGTGTTCATCAGGCTGATGCCATAGCGCAGAGCCAAGCCGCTGCGTGGCCTGATCTGAGCTTCGTATCCAGCAGGAATGGCTATGGAGAATCCGGTCGGGATAGCCGCCCAGTCTCCAGGTAAAATAACTACCGGCTCACTGACCGCAGCCACCACATCCATCCCAGCAGCTAGCTCGCTCATGTAGGCAGGCAGAGGGAGATCCTCACAGCCTGCCATTTTTTTGATCTTGATTTCTACTCTATTGTCGAGGGGAGCTTCTTGAGTCGATATTTGGGTCATCGCCGTACCCCGTAGGTTCGCTCTTCTTTCTCTCTGCGCTCTTCGGGTTTTTCTAATAGGGCCTTGTGGCTCAGCTTGACTTTGCCCTGCTTGTCAATCTCGATAACCTTAACCTCGATTTCATCTCCTTCCTTCAGGGCATCCTCAACTCTTCTGAGCCGATGCTGAGAAATCTGAGAGATATGCAAAAGACCGTCCGTGCCCGGAATAATTTCCACAAAGGCGCCGAACTCAACGATCCGCTTGACCTTTCCCGTATAAATTTTGCCGACTTCGGGCTCCTCTACCAGGTTCTGGATAAGCTGAATGGCTTTTTTGGCCGAGGCCTCATCACTTGAGGCGATAATGACCTTACCATCATCTTCGATATCAATCTTGACGCCAGTCTGATCAATAATGCCGCGAATTGTTTTACCACCAGGACCAATCACTGTTCCAACTTTGTCACTTTTGATCTGAATCGAAAAAATTCTAGGCGCATAGGAGGAGATATTCTCCCGTGGAGAAGAAATAGCTTGAACCATCAGATCGAGAATGTGCATCCGCCCTTCTTTGGCTTGGGCTAGGGCCCTATCCAGAATCTCTTCACTGATGCCTTTGATCTTGACATCCATCTGGAAGGCGGTTATTCCCTTTCTGGTTCCAGCCACCTTGAAATCCATATCTCCATTATGGTCTTCCAGGCCGATGATATCGCTCAGGATAGCCACCTTATCTCCTTCTTTAACCAGCCCCATGGCAATTCCGGCTACCGGAGCCTTGATAGGTACACCGGCATCCATCAGCGCAAGCGTTCCGCCGCAGACCGAGGCCATAGAAGAAGAGCCGTTCGACTCCAAAATGTCTGAGACGATACGGATGGTATAGGGGAATTCCTCAGGAGTTGGTAGAACAGCTTTCAATGCCCGCTCTGCCAGTAATCCATGACCTATCTCACGGCGGCCAGGAGAGCGCAGCACACCAACTTCTCCAACGCTAAAAGGAGGAAAATTGTAATGAAGCATGAATGACTTTGAGGATTCTCCCTCCAGCTCATCCATGCGCTGCTCATCTTCAGTAGTTCCCAAGGTTACAATAGCCAGGGATTGAGTTTCTCCCCGGGTAAAGAGGGCCGATCCATGAGTGCGGGGAAGCACGGAAACCCGACAGTCAATCGGACGGATTTCATCTAGCTTCCGACCATCAGCTCTGATCCCTTCCTCAAGGATTAATCGGCGAAGCTCTTCCTTTTCCAGAGATTCCAGAATAGCATTGATCTGTTTTTCACGATTTTCATCCTCCTGGCCAAAAGTGCTTATGGCCTCATCGTGGATCTGATTTAATCCACGCTGCCGATCCATTTTCCCTGGAATAAGAATAGCTTTTTTAATTTTTTCTTGAAAAGCCCCCCTGATTTGGCTTGCAAGTTCCTCATCGAGGATTTCTGGTGGAACTTCTATCTTTTGTTTTGGCACCTGCCTCTGCAATTCCTCCTGCAGATCAATTAGTGGGAGCATGGATCGATGAGCAAAGGAGATCGCCTCTTTCATAGTCTCTTCTGAAATCTCGCTTGCCTGTCCTTCCACCATCACTACGGCATCCCGCGTTCCAGCGACCACAAGATTCAATCGGCTTTTGTCAAGTTCCTTGTTAGTCGGATTAATAACTAGCTCATCATTAATCAGACCAATTCGTACTGCCGCCACCGGCTGCATGAAAGGAATATCCGAGATTATCAGGCTGGCCGAAGCTCCAATAATTGATAAAATATCGGGATCGTTTTCAAGGTCCGCTGATAAGACCATAGCGATAATCTGCACTTCATTTCGAAATCCCGATGGGAATAGCGGCCGAAGTGGCCGATCAATCAGACGGGAGGTTAAAACTTCCTTTTCTGTGGGCCGGCCCTCCCGCTTATAAAACCCGCCCGGAATTCTTCCTGCTGCATAAGACTTTTCCAGGTAATTAACCGTCAGAGGGAAAAAATCTACTCCCTCACGCGGCTTGGCTTCGCAGACTGCGGTAACGAGAACCACTGTCTCTCCATATTGAACAGTAACGGCCCCATTCGCCTGCTTGGCCATTAGTCCTGTTGAAATAGTAAAAGTCCTTTTTGCAAACTCAAGTTGTAAAGATTTAATCATGATAAGGTAAGCCTCCAACTTTCCGCAATCTTCTAATCCGCTTGGCTCTCATGGACAGTGAGTCTCTTAGAGGGAGATTTAGGGAGAAGATTTCTATTATAAAAATCACGTAATTCGCAAAATCGTCTATTTTCTGATGCCGAGCCGGCTAATAAGTTCTCGATAGCGATCCTCATCGCTGCTTTTTAGGTAATTCAGTAACCTTCTCCTCTGTCCAACCATTTTGAGCAATCCCCGCCGAGAGTGGTGATCTCCCTTGTGGATTTTAAAATGTTCCGTCAGATAACTGATTCTCTCGCTCAAGATAGCAATCTGCACCTCTGGAGAACCCGTATCTTTCTCATGTTTTCGAAACGAACTGATAATTTCTTGCTTTTTCTCTTTAGTAAGTGGCATGTTCACCCTCCCGCGCCTTTTATAATGAGCAGTCAGAGATTTGATTGAATTATGATGAATAAACGATTTTTGTCTAGCTTGCTATACTAAATACAAAGCTATATGTTAGCACAAGAAAAAGCTATTGTAAAGGATACTGTTTCATCCACAGATGTTCCCCATGTTGAAAAAATAATGTTGAAAATATAAAGGGGAGGAGAGAAAATAAAGAGAGAAGAAAGTTA
>JAILZY010000076.1 GCA_023512255.1 bacterium
ATCAGACACCATAAACCCTATATCAGAACAACCATAAACCCTCGAAGGGGCTTAGCTCTTATTAGGGTTATGTCTCTTAATATGGTAGGTAATAAATAAGAGCGATTAGCTTACGCTCATGGCCATTTTCGGTGAAAAGTCAGCTAAATCACCATTCCGTCACTTCTCGCCAAAAGCGAGAATCGAGGGGTAAAAATTCCTCGAATTCCGGCTCCTCACGAATGGTAGCCATGAGCGTTAGCTTATCCGCCCCTACAATTGATAGCTTAATTGATCCGCTGCCTGCTTGTGTTACGCACTTAACAAAAGAACCTCTTAGGGAAAGAACCACTAAGACTAGCAGTTTTTTCTCTTTCAATATCGGAGAAATGATCGAAGATATCGAAGAAATGATCGACCCTGAGAAACAGACGCAAGTTACGAAAGGTGTCCCCCCCCACCTGTCTCCATTCGGCCAAAGTCATCGTCGAAGCGGACGATATCATCCTCTTCAAGGTAATATCCCAGTTGCACCTCAATAATATGGAGGGGAATTTTGCCAGGGTTTTCAAGCCGATGAGGGGTGGTCTTGGAGATATAGGTTGATTCATTCTCCCTGAGGAAAAAGATTTGATCGCCCTTGGTTATCTTGGCGGTCCCCTGGACAACTACCCAGTGCTCGCTTCGGTGGTAGTGCATCTGATGGGACAGCTTGGCGCCTGGATAAACCACAATCCGCTTGATCCTGGTATCGCCTCGCTCCTCAAGTATGGTGTAGGTTCCCCAAGGCCGGTAGACCGTAGTGTGGGCCTGATATTCCTTGCGGCCCCTGGCTTTCAATTCATTGACGATGGATTTTACATCCTGGGTTTTCTCAAGGTCTGAGATAAACACCGTATCAGGTGTTTCAACCACAACTAAATTCTTCAGACCATTAGCTACTATCAGTCGACTATGTCCCTTGATAAGGCAGTCATGGGTATCCCGAAGGATGACATCTCCTTCGACCACGTTATGGTTTTCATCCTTGGGCAAAAAATCGTATAAGGATTTCCAGGAGCCGATATCACTCCAGCCAAAATCAGAAGGCAGAACCACACCCCGCTCTGTCTTTTCCATAATGGCATAATCAATTGAGATCTCGGGCAGTCGCTCGTAGTGCTCCCGCGAAATGTTTTTGCCCGCGGCCGCATGGGCCATAAGCTCTCGCATGTTATGGAGAAGATCGGGCTGGAAGGTTTCAAATTCTTCAACGATTACCGAGGCTTTGAAGGCAAACATGCCGCTATTCCAGAAAAAATTTCCAGCTTCAAGATATCGCTGGGCCGTTTTCTCATCCGGCTTTTCCACAAACCTTTTGATGGTCAGAGCGCCTCCGACTTCGAGCTGTTTCGCCCCTTCGATGTACCCGTAGCCTGTTTCTGGATAGGCAGGTTTGATGCCAAAGGTTACCAGATAATTCCTCCTGGCCAGTTCGATGGCGGTCTGTAATCTTTCCTGAAATCCCACCACATCGCTGATAACATGGTCGGCAGGCAGGATCAACAGAATGGCATCGCTCTGGGTCTGCAAGATAGTCAGGGTGGCCAGAAGGATGGCCGGCGCGGTATTTCTTCCGCACGGCTCGGTAATAATTCTGTGGTCAGCCGCGGCAATATCAATGGCTTTCAGATGTCGCTTGATTTCATAGTAGTGTTCGCTGCCGCAGACAATGTACACGCTGTCAGGTGGGAGGAGGGGAAAGAGCCTTTTTATGGTGCCCTGAATCATGGAATCAGCTCCAACCAGGCTGACCAATTGCTTGGGGAAAAGCTGCCGTGAAATCGGCCAAAGCCGTGATCCGCTCCCACCAGCTAGCAAAACCGGATAGATTTTTATCTCCTGCTGCTCATCCATGGGTTTATAACTCCTATTCAAGAGAGACCTACTCTTTTTTAAGTCCAGGGGCCTGCTTCTAAAGGCCTGCTTCGCTGTGGAGCACCACCGCGCTGGTAGGTTCCACTACCATTGAGCTGGAAAATATCTCTCCCTCCTGCGGAACTCCGCTCTCGAGGCGGACTTCTCTCCACACCCCTTCGGGGAGAAGAAAGGTAGTCGCTTTTGAGCTGCTTCCATTAATCAGGACTAAAATCTTTGACCAAGGCTCTCCGCTCAGGCTACTACCATCAATGGAATAGATAATTTGCTCAGGGAGCAGAGCGCTGGTCTGGACACGGCTGTAAATCTTTTCGGCACTGCCCAGACGAAAGGCTGGATGCTGCTTGCGGAGAGTAATAACCCCTTTGAGGTAGCGAAAAATATCGGCATGGATGCTCTTTAAATGCCAGTCAATCCGGTTGATCGAATCGGGCTGGTTGTAGGTATTGGCAATATGCTGTTTGGTGCGATACATTTCCATGCCAGAGTAAAGGAAAGGGATCCCCTGAGCTAGCAGAACCAGCAGGCCAGCCAGCTTAACCATCCTCTTGCGGATATTCTCGTCCACATTAACCGATACTTCGAGCTTGTCCCTCAGCACCAGATCGTCATGACAGGTAACATAATTGATGGTTTCATCAGGATCATGGGCGAAGTCCTCGATCGACCCCCGCAAGCCTCGGCATAAAGAGGCGGCAATATCAATCGAGGAGTGCCCTTGAATGAAGGACTGGTCTGGGCCGTTCGGTGATCCCTTTATGGTATTGCGAAAATGATCATTAAATACTCCATAGCCTCGCCCCTTTTGTTTTCCCTTCTCATTGATGACCTCAAGAGGGGATGGCCCGGCAGACCAGGGTTCCCCATAGACGAGGATGGTTGGATCAATGGCGTGCAGCTCTGCGGCCACCTTAGTCATAGTTTCGACATCGATCAGGCCCATAAGATCGAAGCGAAAGCCGTCAATATGGTATTCCTGAGCCCAGAATTTCACCGAGTCGAGCAGAAGTTTTCGGGCCATAGGATAGGTAGTGTTAAACTCGTTGCCGGTTCCAGAGCCATTGGCCACTCTCCCTTCCTCATCCATCCGGTAGTAGTAGTAGGGAGCCAATTGATCAAAGGGAGCCTGGCTATCATAGTGGTTATAGACCACATCCATAATGACCCGAAGGCCGTACCGATGCAGCTCCTTGATCATCTGTTTAAACTCTTTGATTATTGTCTCATCGGTTGGATTACTGGCATAGGTTGCCTCCGGCGAGAAAAAGAGAGTCGGCATATAACCCCAATTATAGTGGGGAAAAAGCTGAAATTGCTCCCGCCCGGTCCAGCTGGTGAAGCTTGTGAGAGGCATGATCTGAATGTGAGTTACCCCAAGCTCAAGAAGGTGGTCAAGTCCGGTTGTGATTTGCTCCTCGTTGTTAGTGCCCAGCCTGGTTCCGGTCTCGATGAGGCCAGTATACAGCCCTTTATTTTTTACCCCTGAATTTGCGGCGATGGTAAAATCCCGAAGGTGCAACTCATAGATGATAGCATCCTCTGGTTTGATCAATCCATCCTCTGGTATCACCTCGCGAAAGGGGAGTCGATGGTCCTCATCCCAGCCGATCTGCCGGTTGATCTCTTGAAAATCAACAATTTTCCCCCGACTTGGCCCAATGGCGATCATCTCAGCCCAGGGATCAACGATTTCTCTCTCCCTACCATCCTGGTCAGTTACCCGAAGCAGGTAAAAGGCATCCTTCCAGTCTCCGGCTTGGCTGCCCTGAAATACGCCATGCTCATCCCTGCTCAGGGGGACCTCAATCCCATACCGATCATCGAATGACCGATAGAGCACAACGCTCATGTTTTGGGCATCGAAAAAGGGAAAATGAAAGAAGATCGCCTGTGGGGTATACGACACTCCCCGCTCAGATGAGGAAGCATGTTCCGGCACGGTCAGGATTCCCTTGATTTTCGAGCAGGCACAGCGGCAGTATGGATCCATAACTTCAGATTGCTTTCCGTGGCAGGTCAGCCGAAAGGTATAATAGCGCCCTTTCAAATCCCCTGGCACGGTTGTACTCCAGATGCCATTTGTCTGCGGAATCAGTCTGCCGCTCAGCTCGCTGGTCATGGGCACCTCTTGAGCCTGATCAGACCAAAGATCAGGATACAGAAGCACTGAGACAGACTCGGCCATAGGAGCAAAGACCTTGAAGGTGGCCGCCTGGGGACTGTAGGTAACCCCAAGGTCCGAGCCCTCATAAAAGAAGCGGGGCGAGGCCAGGATATTTCTAGGAATTACCTTCTTGTCCTTGTCCAGATAGTATTCTTGGCGGATGTCAAGGTCTTTTTCCAGCTCGATGACCAATTTTCTGGTCTGAAGGCCAAGAAGCATAAACGGAGGATCGGCTATCCCTGGCACCCAGCCGTGGTCTGGGTTATCAAGTGTTTCTTTAAATTTAAATTGTATTGAACCATCATGTGGAAAGCCGTAGACGATTAGCTCATAATATCTCTCTTTCTCATTCCACCACATCTTCCAGCGGGGGTCTCCTTCTCCCTGCTGCCAACCGTTGTGATTGCCAAGAACAAAAACACTTCGCGGCCCCTCAAGCCGCTCTCCAGGATCTGCCTGAGCTGGATCGTAGATAAAGTGTACAGCTCCATTTTCCAGAATCTCATAGCCATCTTTTCGGGGATTAAAAGAGGTTTTCTGTCCAAGGAGATTTTTATTTCGGATAGCCGAGATAGGAACAAGCCCCCCTCCTCGCTCACGCAAGGAAAAGGATACAGCCTTCAGCTCTCCACGCTCATCCGAAACAATCGGTGCCGAGAGGTTGACAGTGATGGTTCTTGGATCATCAACAAAGGCGGCGATGACATTGATTTTAATTTCAGGAGGCACATAATAGATATTCGGGTCATTTTCCAGCAGCCAGATTTCTGTGGATACTGAGCCAGCAATATCAATGAATCTGGTTTCTTCTTTCCCCCGGTCCCACCTGTCCCTGCTCTTTTTGATCAAAATACCTGCCTTGGCCGAGCCGCTCAATTTCTGGCAGTCTATGCGGCTGAAAACCCCGTAGTCATCATGTCCGGTAAATTCAAACAAAGCTCCAGGTCGCCCCTCTAGCCAGATCCACAGATACCAGTCATCATAGCGGCCATCATAGCGATGATAATGAATAGTCAAGCAGGTGCAGGAGGTGGCAAGCTGATTCATGGCGATCTCCTCCCCCTTTTTTATAGTGGCTCATGTCTCATCGGTAAATTTCGAAATCCCAGTAATTACCCTTGGATTCCCGCTTTCGGGTAAACGAGGTAATTGTGAAATTAGCCGACTTTTACCAAAAAAATGGATATGAGCGATGAATAGTTTTGTGAAGATGAGGTTTTATTCGGTATTTATCGATTATTGTCTCTACTTTTATTCTCCTTACTATTGTCCCTGTGATCATTTTTGCCGATACGGTCATGAACTTGTGAATCTGATTTGTCTCGAAAATCAAGCTTGACTAATGTCGGATCAATATATTCAAGCTGAATCCCAGCCGGCAGGCTGATATCCTCTTTAGAAAGATAAAAGGTGCGTCTTCCCAACTGGGCCAAAGAGACGTTCAAATCAATCCGAAGGTCGTCCGGCTTCAATGAGGCAACCAGTTTGCGGGTGCCTTTGATGAAGATCTTAGCCTTCTTCGGCGGGGAGGTAAGCTCTAGGTTAGGTGGGATATTCTTATACTCGATGGGTACAATGAGATCAAGAGAGTAGTTTTGTTGTCCGGCCAAAAGAGCCCAGAACAGGAAAACAAAACAGAAGGTCGCCAGCTTCCTGGGCCAGTGATCCAGAATCGCCCGAGAGATGAGATCTTGGAACGAGAGCTTACTCTTCTTTTTCTTTTGGGAAAGATGCTCGACAATCAGCGTGCTAAGGGCCTTAGTATCGGGAACTCTTTTTATCTGGCCGTATTGAACCGCCGAGACCTGCCCTCGCTCCTCTGAGACCACAATGATAAATGCATCACTTTGCTCTGACAGCCCTAGGGCAGCCCGATGCCGCGAACCGTAGCGGGTAGGCAGATTGGCTTTCTCAGTCAAGGGCAAAAATCCGGATACCTGCTTGATCCGGTCCCCATCAATGAGAATAGCTCCATCATGAATGGGAGAATATTTCTGAAAAATGCTCAGCAAAATCGGCTCGCTGATTTCCCCATCAAAGGCGATCCCATCCCGAATCAAGTGCTGCAAATCATCCTTTTGCTTAAAAACAATAATCGCTCCTGTCCTCTCCCCGGCCATCCGAAAGACAGCCTGACTGATGGTCTCAACCATAGATGGATCATGGGCCACACCCCTTTTTTCTGGCAGGAGGCTCAAAGGGTTGGCCCTCTCCAGGACCTCACGAATCTCAGGTTGAAAAACAATGATAATCAAAACAATCAACACCTGCCAGAAGACCTGAAAGACCCAGGTGGATAAAAAAAGCCCGCATGATTTGACCAGACTATAAATCACCCCAAGGCCGATCAGACCGATCAGGATCCGAAAGGCCCTGGTTTTGTGGAATAAACTGTAGAGTTGATAAGCAATAAAGGTGATCAATAAAATGTCAATCAGGTCTAACCACTTGAAGTTCATTAATAAATTGATCATGAGACAGTATATACCATACCTTTAGATTTTATGAATTCTATGATATGATAATTGAGCCAGGGTACTGTTTGGTGGTGCCGATAATAACTTGATAAATAATCGGTGATGAGGTATTTTGTTAGGCGCAGTATCATGAAGATAAAATGCGATATCATGAAGATAAAATTTCGCTCCTTATCCATATTGCTGATCATATTTCTTATCATTACCTGCCCTATTGGTCAGCCAGAGGCTGATACCCCGAAAGAGCAGGAAATCAAAATAGAAGAAGAAGTCCAAAATATTCAAAAGGATATAAGAGCACTAGAAGATGTTTTAAAAATTCTCTCTGACGAAAAACAAAAAAGCGCGTCAATCAGTCAGATCGAAAGCCTACTAGCCGCTAAAAGAAAGATTCTGGCGCAAAAGACTGCCTCCTCGCAAGCCTCTGACGAGACAAGCGGTCCTTTAAATTTTATCCAATTATTCCAGAATGTCAAAAAAAATCTTATTTCTTTTTTAGGTTCTCTAAAGGAGAGGGTCGATCATCTGTCTGAGGATTATCTGAGGCTCAAGGGGTTTCTCTCAAGTCGGGAAGCTCTCATCGTGCTGCTTGATATCGGCCTGAAGCTTGGGCTAATCTCCATTTTGATGGGCATAGTATGGATTTTTACCCGCAGATTGGCCCAAAAATTTAAGGCTGTCTATCAAAGGGAGGCCAGAGGAAAGGGAAAAAGGGAGGCGGGCGGTTCCCTTGTCGAAAGGGTGAAGGCTTTAGGATTTCATTTTGTTTTGACCTCCTATTCCTTGCTCATCCTGTTTGTTTTCGGCTGGGGGCTTTTAAATCTCCTTTTTCCGAAAAAAGCCGCCTCGGCCACACTCACGCTCCTTGGGGCATGGGTTGGTTATCGGGTGCTCAAAAATCTCTGTTGTCTACTCATTACTCCTGAGGATGAATCTGAGCGGCTGTTTCACCTTGATAATTCTCTGGCTAGCTCGATCGTTGACTTGTGCCGCAGGATTCTCCTCCTGAGCATGGCGGCCTTCATTCTGGTGAGGCTGAGCTCGCTGTTTGGCCTGGCCAAGATGTCAGCCGCTTTCTTGAAAATGTACCAGCTTGGGCTGATAGCCTCTGTAGCTGCTTTCTTGACCCGCTGGAGAGGGGGGCTGCAAAAAAGGCTTTCCCTAAGCTTAAAGGAGGATGATCCCCTCTGGATAAGGAGAGTTAAAAATACTTACAATCAGGCCGCGGGGCGAGTGTATCTAGGGCTGATTTTTTCCTTTTTCGCCATTGCTGGGCTAGATCTTGCAGGCTATGAGCGGGCGGCCAGGTTTTCTCTATACGCCATACTAGAAAGTCTGCTGGCCATTGCCTTGGCTGCCGCGATCTGGTTTTTTTGGGGCCGACTATTTCAGCAGATTTCAACTCTAGCGGAAAAGTATGTCCAGCACTATCCTGATATGGAAAAAGAGATTCGTCAATCCCTTGCCTGGATGAGCCGCTTTGCTCGACTCATCATTATCACCCTGGCCCTGGTTGTGATCATGACTATCTGGAAGATCGATATTCTTGGATTTTTATCCCGCCGGGCAAGCCTTCTATTTCGGCTTGTACGTATTCCAGCCATTATCCTGATCGCCATCTTCTCGATTCAAGCCGTTATGCTCCTGATCCGCCGCGCGGCCCAGAGGGTGGCTAAGACACGGATCCAAAAGGGTGAGGGCATACCGGCTGAAATCGAAAAGCAGATGAAAACTATCAGCGGAATGCTGTGCAAGGTGGCCGCAGTGTTCATCTGGGCGGCTGCGGGCACCATGATCCTCAACGAGCTTGGATTTTCCATCGGCCCGCTCTTGGCTGGAGCAGGGGTCGTTGGCCTGGCTGTAGGCTTTGGGGCTCAAAATCTGGTGCGGGATATCCTAAGCGGCATCTTTATCATTGTGGAGAATCAGGTCAGGGTGGGAGATGTGGCCATTCTAAACGGGATCGGAGGGCTTGTCGAGGCGGTGAACCTTCGGACTACGATCCTGCGAGGGCTTGATGGCACAGTCCATGTCTTTCCGAACGGCACCATCAATACGGTAGCCAATATGACTCATGGTTTTGCCTACTATGTGTTTGATATTGGGGTTGCCTATAAGGAGAATATCGACCGGGTGTATGCTGTCTTGAGGCAAATCGGCGATCAGATCATTCAGGAAGAGCCTTATCGGTCAATGATTCTTGAGCCTCTTGAGATCCTGGGCGTAGACAGATTCGCCGATTCAGCGGTGATAATCAAGGCCAGGATCAAGACTCAGCCGATTAAGCAGTGGGTCGTAGGCCGGGAGATAAATCGCAGAATCAAGGAGCGATTCGATCAGGAAGGAATTGAGATTCCCTTCCCGCACCGCACCTTTTACTTTGGTGAGCAGAGCAAGCCGATCGAGGTCAATATCAGAAATATTGGGGACCTTGGCGGTCTGCGGGATAGTGAGAGCTAAAAAGTATTGGGAAAACACATCTGCCCACTTTGTGTTACGCATTTGGCGAGAAACCACTAACTGGTTTTTTCGCTAAGTAAATATACTTTAACGATAACCTGTTAAGGCCAAAACCTTAAAGATTGGCCTTTAGTTAGTGATTACGCATTTGGCGAGAAAACCCACTAACAATTAAGTCAACGGGATCGGGGATAGGCTCCAAGGTCCCAGATCAGGGAAAGGGATGGATTTTTGATCCCCCGAATAGCCGATCGGTCCATTAGCTCAAGAAAGATTCTAAAAACCCGCTCAGAATCGGCCTGTCTAACCATTCGATATATGAAGCGGCGGCACTCTGATGATGCTTTTGGCCAAAGGCCGCAGCTTGCCTCTTCGGCCTTCGCTTGCCCTGCTTTGGCGAGCGCCTGCCGCCCGTGATTTAGGCTTTTCGCTTGGGTATGGTCATAGCCGACCTTATCTCTTCTTTGCCTTTCCATCTGAATCCGAAAAAACGCAGGCCGAGCATCATGCAGCCACCTGTCAAGGAGCCAAAGCCCAAGCTCTCGTGGTGAGAGAGGACGCAAGCAGCTTAGGGCAGGCTCACCGCCAAGTAAAAGAAAGCTCACCCCTGCCGTCCTCTGGCCGCTAGCCGACTCCTCAGCCAGCACTCTTGAGTAAAATTCCCCTATCAGTCCGGCCAAAAACTCCGATAGGCTGATTTCCCCAACTGAGGATGACCCAAGTGGCCGCCCTAATCTCCCCGCACCTTCATCTGCCTTTCTTCCCTCTCTCTTCCCTTCCCCACCCCCTATATTCGATCCGCTCTTCCCCTCCCCACCTGCTTTGCTGATAGCCCCCATCTCACAAGTTGCCTCATCATAAATCATCTCATCAATAAGTGATTTGATAAAATTGATCGCCCTGACCAGGCGAAATAGAGTAACCAGATCAAGCCGCTTAAAACGCTCAGTTTCAATAGCCAGGGCTGATGAGCGAAGCATAGAGAATCCTCCCTCTTGCGGCGGCAGCCAGCCATTTTTTTGGCACTCATCATAGAGGTCCATCCCTGGGGTAGCATAGAAGATACTTGGGGCGACTAACACGGGCTGGGCCGCCAGAAAGCGGATAGAGTCAACCATCTCTTCAAGAGAAGAGCCGGGCAGCCCTAAAATCAGATAGCCGGTGGTGAAAAACCCACACTCTGTGGCCTCACTCACTGTGCGGGCAAATGAGGCCGAAGATTGTGGCCGCCCAAGCCTGCGCAGGGTCTTGTCTGAAGAGGAAACTAGGGGAAGATTCAGATGGTGGCAGCCGAGTTTTTTCAGCCTACTTAGAATCTGCCGATCAAGCGATGGCGAAAAGAGGCCATTTTCAAACAGCAGGCCAAAGTCTTGGTCATGCCCAAATTCGGCCTCAATGGCTTCGAGAAGCTTAATGGTTCGCTCCCTTTGCCAGGTGAAATGCTCATCTTCAAAGTCAAATACCTTGATTTGATAGCGGTCAAAACATATTCTCATCTCGGCCAGAATATTCTCAACCGATCGGAGTCGCACGCTGCTTCGGCCTGAGATTATCCGGCTGGAACAAAACCGGCACCGATAGGGACAGCCGCGGCTTGAAAGCATCATGGTGTATCGCTTGCCTTGAAACGAGTAAAGGTCGAGATCGAGCAAGGAGCGGTCAGGGAAGGAGAGGTCGTCAAGATCGTCCCGTGGGGCTTTTGGAGGATTGATCCTGACCACCTCCTTTGTCCGCCAGGCCAGCCCGTCAATGGATTCAAAGCTCCTGCGGCCACAGATGGCCTCAGCCAAAGCAACCAGCCGCTCTTCGCCCTCACCCAGGATGACATAGTCCACGGCTGGATCATTCATAAGGTGAAGAGCAGCCACAGTGGCATGACCTCCCCCGACTACGGTCGTTTTACCCATCCGCTTGGCGAGGCGAGCAACAGCCATCGCCTCCTCTTCATAAGGGGTAAACAGGCTACTTATGCCCACAAGGTCTGCGGCCTTAAGCCTTTGACTAATCTCATCCTCCAAGAGACCGAAATGATAGAAGCGGCCAAAGAGCCTAAAGGGGCTCTTATCATCTTCTGAGTAATATTCCCTCAGGTAACTCAAGGCAGGAGGTATGGGCAAGGCTTTCTTTTTCCTTGTGCTAGCCGCATCCAGCACCTGGCAGGAGAAGCCAGCATCCTTCAGGGCAGAGGCCAGATACAGGAGCCCTAGGGGATAGATCCTGTGGCCGGTATGGTAAAAGTCCCTGATTGGCGGCTGAATGAGGAGAACGTTCATAGAAAGTTATTTTACACCCATAATCTTTGATCCGCAATCCGGAGGGGAGGGGATAACTTGCCGAAAACAAAGATAACTGTCATTTTAGGGATAGATTTTCATCTTCTTTTATGTTATGTTTTGGTTTACGCTTTTTTCCTCTCTGGAAGTTTGCCTTAAAAGCAAAAAGGTTTGCCGCTTCTTTCAAGAGGAGGATTTTGATTGTAGTATGTTAATGTTAGTAAGTGGCTCAAGCAGTTATTGCAGGAATACCTTATCAGGAGTCAGAGCATGATCTGTGTACCTATCACGGCTATAACCACAGCAGGGGCCCTGCAGGAGATTCAGCAGGCGGAAGAAGTAGCTGACATTTTGGAATTGCGAATTGATTATCTGGCTGATCCGGATCTGGCAAAACTGCTGGCAGCCAGGAAAAAACCGCTTATCGCTACCAACAGGAAAACGGATGAGGGGGGAAAATTTCCAGGCACTGAAGCCGAGCGGCTCAAGCTGCTGGAGGAGGCTGCTCGTCTTGGGGCAGAGTATATTGATTTGGAATGGAGCTGTGGTCAGGAGGTCATCCAGCGCTTTAAGGAACTGACCCGTGGAGGAAAGAGCCGGATCATCTGCTCCTGGCATAACTTTCAAGAGACGCCGCAAGACCTTAATCAGATATATTCTTCGATCAAATCAACCGGGGCCGATATCATCAAAATCGTAACCCAGGCTACCTCTATCAATGATAACTTAAGAATCTTCGATCTGATCGCCAAGGCTCAGGCAGATGGCCAGGAGATCATTGCCCTCTGCATGGGGCCTTGTGGCGAAATCAGCCGGATACTGACTCCGCTTCTTGGCGCCTACCTCACTTTTGGCTCTCTGCGGCCAGGGAAGGAATCCGCACCGGGGCAAATTGAAGCCCGCACCTTACGCCAGGTTTATCGGATAGGAGAGCTCAAGGAAACCGATTTTCGCCTCTATGGTCTGGTAGGAAATCCGGTAAGCCAAAGCCAGGGGATCTATATCCACAACCGTGCCTTCCAGCATCTTCAACTCGACAGCCTATATGTGAATTTTCTGGTGGAAGATCTGGCCTCCTTTATGCGAGACTTTAAAGGTTATCTCTGCGGGCTCAGCGTTACCATGCCCTATAAGCAAAAGATCATGGATTATCTGTCTGAGGTTGATCCGATAGCCCGACGGATCGGGGCTGTCAATACGATAGTAAAAAGAAAAAATAAGCTGATCGGCTACAATACCGATATTATCGGAGCTGTTCAGGCCATCGAGGCCGTCACTGCGATTGCTGAAAAAAGAGTGGTTCTCCTGGGCGCGGGCGGGGTGGCCAGGGCTATTGCCTATGGTATTGCCAGGCAGGGGGGAAAGCTCACTATCCTGAATCGAACACCGAGCCGGGCCCAGACCTTGGCCAGGGAGCTATTTTGCCGCTCAGGGGGGCTGGAAGAGATTCAAAACCTGGAAGCTGATATCCTTATCAATGGCACTTCAGTTGGCATGGCTCCACAAAGCGATGAGATGCCGGTGCCTGCGTCCGTCCTGCGGCCAGGGATGGTGGTCTTTGATACTGTCTATCATCCGGCTACGACCAGGCTGCTAGAGGAGGCCAGGGCACGGGGCTGCCTTACGGTCTCAGGGGTTGATATGTTTCTGAGGCAGGCAGCAGCTCAATTTGCCCTGTGGACTGGCTTTGAGGCACCGGTTGAGGTTATGAGGTCAGCCTTGAAGTGGTAAAGTACGCTTTAAAGAGAATGCCATAATGTAAAATTTCAATATTTCAAAGAGTAGATAATAGATAAAGTATAAAAATAAGAAAGGTTTCTTATAAGTAGGAAAGGTCAGGAACATGAACCTGATAGTTCAGAAAACAGGTCGTCTGAGTGGTGAGATTTCAATTCCCGGCTCAAAATCTCACACTATTCGTGGGGTGGTCATGGCTTCTTTGGCCAAGGGCAGATCTCGGCTTATCGACCCGCTTGATTCAGCCGATACCCTGGCTGCCTTCAATGCTGCTCAAGCCTTCGGGGCCCGGATTGATACCTCATCCTGCCCCGGTGAGTGGCTGATTGACGGGTTTGGCCGATGTCCGAAGCCTCCGGCTGGCCCAATCGACATGCTAAACAGCGGCACCTCTACTAACCTCTTTGCCTCGATTGCAGCTCTTGAGAATTTTGAGGTCGTCATTGACGGAGACTCCTCCATTCGCCGACGGCCAGTGCAGCCTCTGCTGGATGCCCTGAAACAATTGGGAGCTGAAGCTGAGTCAATCGAGGGAACAGGCTGCCCTCCGCTCCGAATTCGCGGCCCCTTGCAGGCGGGTGAGGCTGAGGTTGAATGCCGAAGCTCTCAGTATGTCTCAAGTCTCCTTATCTCCTGCCCGCTTATCCCTTCCGGGATTACCACGATTCGGGTTCGAAATCTATGCGAGATGCCCTACATTCAGATGACTCTTGATTGGATGCAAAGCCTCGGCATACAATACGAGCAGCAAGGATATGAATTTTTCAAAATTTGCGGCGGACAAAGTTATCGGCCCTTTGTTCGCAAAATTCCAGCTGACTGGTCATCAGCTACCTTCCCCTTATGTGCCGCGGCCATGATCAGGGGCTCTGATTGCCTGATCAAGGGGCTCGATCTCAACGATTCCCAGGCTGACCGAAAGGTGTTAGACTACCTTCAGAAAATGGGTGCTCGGATTGAAATTACCGATCAGGGAATCCGGGTCATCGGACAGGGTCTGCACGGTGCAGAGCTTGATCTAAGCAATACTCCTGATGCCCTTCCAGCCATAGCCGCAGCCGCCTGTGTGGCCGAAGGAACCACAACCATCAGAAACGTAGCTCACGCCCGGATCAAGGAGACCGACCGGATCAGGGTCATGGCCGAAGAGCTTAGCCGGATGGGAGCAAAGATTAAGGAGATGCCCGATGGCCTGATCATCGAATCTAGCAATCTGCGCGGGACCACAGTCGAGGGGCACCATGATCATCGGGTAGTCATGGCCCTTTCCCTGGCTGGGATGGTAGCTGAAGGCATGAGCCGGATAACAACCGCTGGGGCAATCAAAGTAACCTTTCCCAGCTATGTTGATTTAATGCAGGGGCTTGGCGCCAGAATGAAAATAGAAACCAATACTTAATTTATCAAAAGATAATCTGATAGACCTTGGAGGTAGGCTTATGTTAGGAAATAGCTTTGGAAGGATCTTTCGCATCACCACTTGTGGTGAATCATACGGAATTGGCCAGGGAAGCGGGCTAGCGGTCATTGTCGATGGCGTGCCACCTGGTCTTACCATTCCCAGGGAGTACATTCAAAATGAGCTGGACAAACGCCGACCTGGTCAGGGGCCGCTCGACTCTCCCCGAAAAGAAACGGATCAGGTAGCCATCTTTGCCGGTATTGGGCAGGATGGCGTAACTACCGGCGCACCGCTCGGATTGATCATCTACAACGTGGACACGCAGCAGGTCCATATCGACCAGTACCATAGCTACAAGGACCTAGTCAGACCAGGACATGCCGAATACACCTTCTTCCTCAAATATGGAGAGGCTGCTGACTGGTGCGGAGCAGGAAGAGCTTCCGGCCGTGAGACCGTAGCCCGGGTGGCTGGAGGAGCAGTAGCCAAATTCATCCTAGAGAGGGAAGGAATCGAGATCCTGGGCTACACCAAGGAAGCAGCCGGCATCAAGGCCAGGGAGATGAGCTTTGAGGAGATCAAGCAAAACTACCGAAAAAACGAAATCAACTGCCCTGACCAGGAAGCAGCCGAAAAGATGAAGGAAACTATCCTGAAGATCAAGGCAGAGGGTGATACGGCTGGCGGAGTGGTTGAGATAATTGCTCATAACGTGCCGGCTGGCCTTGGCGAGCCGGTGTTTGACAAGCTAAGCGCTACCATTGCTCATGGTCTAGCCAGCATAGGTGCGGTCAAAGGGATTGAGTTCGGTGACGGATTCCGCTGCGCCTCTATGAAGGGCTCAGAGTTCAACGATCATCCATATCTTGAAAACGGCCGGGTGCGCTTTAAGACCAATCATGCCGGAGGATTCCTGGGCGGAATAACCAATGGAGAGGACCTTGTGGTCCGCATTGCCGTCAAGCCAACGCCTACGGTTTCGGTCGAGCAGCCCTCCATCAACATGGCCACCATGACCGAGGAGAGGCTTTCCCCTATCACCCGACGAGACCCAACCATCTGCGGACGGATCTATCCAGTGGCCGAAGCCATGATGGCTATTGCCATTCTGGATGCCCTGTATCTAGCCAAAGCCTATGACGCCCTGGCCAGGCTAGATGAAAAATGGATGAAGCTAAAAAGCTCACCGGCCAAACCGACTTCCTGATAAAGTATAAAACAAGGGCACCTGCTCAAAACAAGACCACCTGTGCTCAAATCCGCAAATCTTTTGCAGACCTTGGGCAGCAGAATGATCTCCTACAATAAAAGGGTGAGTGGGACATAAGGTGATTGGGACATACGGTCTCCACTAACTGGTCTCCACTCACCCGTAAGCTACTTTATTTTCTATTCAACTCAGAGAGACCCTCTTTACCTTAAATCTCCCCTGCTATGTATTTCCCTTATCTATATCAATGACTAAAATCCCACCTCTATCTCAGCTATTAATCTTTTAATAATCTTTGCGGCTAAAAAATTAAGATAATTCGCATAATTTTTATAAACTCAACTACCGGACACTTTTTAGAATTAGAATAGGAATGATACCAAGTAGGTCTGAAGATGAAGGAGAAGTTTCAGTACAGAGTTTATAGCCAAGGTAGCCCTGGCAGCAATATTAAGGAAGAGTCAATCATAAGTTTTACACTTTTCAGAAATCTCTCCATGCAAACCAAGTAAAATCAAGAATTTGGAAAAAAATTACAAAAATATACATATATAGGTTGCGTATAAAATTCCTTATTCCTTATATTTAACTCAAATCATGCCTTGGAATGAAAATTGCTGTAATCTTGGAATGAAAATTGCTGTAATAATTCGGCGATTATAACGCTAATGTCTATCATTCGTGAGCACCGGAATCCCAATAATTTTACCTCTGGATTTCTGATTTCGCGTGAACGGCGGCATACTGAAATTACCTGGCCTTTCACTGAAAATGGACATGAACGTTATAAAAAAAGCTGGAATATAAAAGGAGGTGAAAATAATCTATACTCTAACCCTAAAATTAAATTTCATATATTCGATGTAAAAGTTTTTCATAAAAGTAACTCTTCAGGAGGAAAAAAGGATGAAGGCAATTTCCAGAATCTTGTTGGCCAGTTTGTTCATGCTTTGTCTGACAGCAGCAGCTCACGCAAATACATTGATCTTGAACGGAAGCGTAGCCCCAGGTGGTATAGGTTCAGTTGACTATCAATATTTCACCTTACATGGTGATAGTTAGTGTCTGTCCGAAATTGACAGATGTTCCCCATGTTTAAATTAGGAGGAGGAGATAAGCCGCAGGGTAAGGGTATTGAGGTAAAAGACAATA
>JAILZY010000077.1 GCA_023512255.1 bacterium
TATTGTCTTTTACCTCAATACCCTTCCCCTGCAGCTTATCTACTTCTCCTAATTTTAAATATGGGGAACATCTGTTGACACCGAATTAGTCTTGACAGAGAAGATGGATTTGGCTATCATTCTTAAGATCTTAAGAAAAGTTGGCGGTTTTTCCTAAAAAAGAAACAAAAATAATAAAATAGAGAATAAAAATGAATTTTGCGGGATGTCGAAAATTTATGAGTGCCCAAAAGATATCTTACTGGATGGAGAGGGCATCGCCTGTGGCCCAAGGGGCCCTCTCTGGCTGCCCGGGCTTTCGGATAATATCTGATAATATAAGTCTGATAATATCTGATGTTATATAAGAAAGGTGGGCTTTCAGCCATAGGGTCCTGAAAAATTTCAAAGAAGGATTCTATGGCTTTTTTATTTTTTTCCCCGGGTCTTAAACTCAAGTCAACGTAAGCAGGGTACAAAGTGCAGGATATAACCTTATGTGAAGATAAGCGAGAATCTCATATGTACTATCCGAATAAAGAAGAGTTTCAAAAAATGGCCGTGCGGGGAAATCTTATCCCTGTCTACCGTGAAATCTGCGCTGATCTTGATACCCCAGTTTCGGCCTTCAAAAAGATTGACTGTGGAAAATCCTTTCTACTTGAAAGCGTCGAGGGAGGCGAAAAGATCGCCCGCTATTCTTTTCTCGGAGCCGATCCGGTCATGATCATTTTGGGCCGCAAGGGGCAGGTTGAAATTCAGAATAGATCTGGGCCGGCTACAATCATTCCCACGACAGATCCCCTCACAGTAGTAAAAAACCTGATGGCCAAATTCCATCTGGTGCCGGCTGCCGGATTGCCTAGATTCTTTGGAGGCGCGGTCGGCTATATTAGCTATGACTATGTGCGCACTCTGGAGCCCATACCCGATAAGAATCAGGATGATCTAAACTTGCCGGAAATGTTGTTCTTTCTAGTTGATACTCTTCTTATTTTCGATCATCTGGCTCATACCATTAAAATTATTTCCAATGCCTTCATTGAGGATTCCCCAGAGCGGGCCTATGACCAGGCTATCGAGAGGATTGATCAGCTCTATGATCGGCTGAAAACCCCGGTAACCTCCCCCCGCATCCTGGATGGCGATGTTATGCATCGCCACCTATCCAGATCTTCGGCTGCGCTTGCTCAAAGTGGCCTAAATATCACCTCAAACTATACCCCTGGCGATTTTGAAGACTGTGTCATGAAGGCTAAGGAATATATTGCCGCTGGTGATGCTATCCAGGTCGTTCTGTCTCAGCGGCTTTCAACTAAGATCTCGTGCAATTCTTTCGACCTCTATCGGGCCCTTCGGCTCTTGAACCCCTCTCCCTACATGTACTACCTGCACCATGATGATCTGAAGATTGTCGGGGCATCTCCAGAGCTTCTGGTTCGAGTGGTCGATAGAGTAATCGAGGAGCGGCCTATTGCCGGCACCCGAAAGCGCGGGGCCACCGAGGAAGAGGACCGATTTTTAGCCGAAGAGCTGCTAGCGGATCCAAAAGAGCGGGCTGAGCATATCATGCTGGTCGATCTGGGGAGAAACGATCTTGGTCGGGTCTGCCGGCCTGGCACGGTCCAGGTTACCGAGCTAATGGTGGTTGAGAAGTATTCTCACGTGATGCACATCGTCTCGAATGTCAAGGGAATCTTACGGGAAGATCGGGATTGTTTTGATGCTCTATCGGCCTGTTTTCCCGCTGGAACAGTATCTGGGGCTCCCAAGGTTCGGGCCATGCAGATTATTGAAGAGCTTGAGCCGGTCAGGCGAGGTCCATACGCTGGAGCTGTAGGCTATTTTGGATTTTCTGGCAATATGGATACCTGTATCACTATTCGGACGATTGTAATCAAAGGCGATACCGCCTATATCCAGGCCGGGGCTGGAATCGTAGCTGACTCCGATCCCAAGCTTGAGTATCAGGAAACCCTAAACAAAGCCATGGCCCTGATCGAGGCCATCAGAAAGGTGGAAAGTGACTAGTCTGAAGGTTCTCATGATCGACAATTACGATTCTTTTACCTACAATATCGTCCAATATCTTGGAGAATTGGGGGCAGAGGTGCTTGTCTATCGAAACGATGCACTGGCGGTGGATGACATCCCAAAGATTTCTCCAAACAAAATCGTTATCTCACCAGGACCCTGCACACCACGAGAGGCAGGGGTCTCCAATGAAGTCATCATGACCTTTGGCCCCACCATTCCAACCCTTGGCGTCTGTTTGGGGCATCAGTGCATCGCCCACTGTTTTGGGGGAGAAATAGTCAGAGCTGCCCGGCTGATGCATGGCAAGACCTCGATGATCTACCATGACGGTGGGAGGTTGTTTCGGGGTATGAGTAATCCTTTTATCGCCACTCGCTACCATTCCCTGATCGTCAAGCCTGAAACCCTACCCGACTGCCTCGAAATTAGCGCCCGGACCAAGGAGGGTGAAATTATGGGGTTGCGGCATAGAGACTACCCTATTGAGGGAGTTCAATTCCACCCTGAGTCTATTCTGACCAAGGAAGGGAAACTGTTGCTGAAAAATTTTCTAGAACTTTAAAAAAATAAGGCGATAATTTTAATTTAATATACTAAGAAACTAATAATTAAAAATATCAAAACTACAAAGGGAGAGATAAAAGGGAGAGATAATAGCCATGATTAAAGAGGCTATCGCTCAGATCATAGCAGGCAAAGATCTATCTCGAGAAGAAGCAGTAGAGGTCATGAGAGAGGTTATGGATGGGATGGCTACGGATGCTCAAATCGCCGCTTTTATTACTGCTTTGCGAATGAAGGGGGAAACCGTAGAGGAGATTACCGGCTTCACTCAGGTTATGCGGGAGAAGGCCGAGAAGGTAGTGGTGAGTAGCCCGGTGCTGGATACCTGCGGCACTGGCGGCGATGGCGCTTATACCTTCAATATTTCCACAGCCACAGCCTTTGTAGCCGCGGGGGCTGGTGCGGTCGTCGCCAAGCATGGGAATCGGTCAGTGTCAAGCATGTGCGGAAGTGCAGACTGCCTGGCCGCTCTTGGGATTGAAATCATGGCTGAGCCCCCGATTGTAGAAAAATGCCTTCGGGAGGCTGGTATAGGCTTTTTCTTCGCCCCGCTGTGGCATAAATCCATGAAGTACGCCATCGGTCCCAGAAAAGAAATCGGCATCAGGACAGTGTTCAATATCCTTGGTCCGATGACCAATCCTGCTGGGGCAAAGTGCCAGCTGCTTGGTGTCTATGATCAGGCTTTGGTCAGCCCTCTGGCTCATGTGCTGAAGAACCTGGGAAGCAGCCGGGCAATGGTCGTTCATGGGCTGGACGGCTTGGATGAGATTACCACCACCAGCCGAACAAAGGTTTCAGAGTTGAAAGATAACGGCTCAGTGGTTGACTATGAACTTGATCCGCGAGATTTCGGGCTTCCCCTAGCCAAAAAGGAAGACCTGGTCGGCGGATCGGTTGAAGATAATGTCAGAATTGTAACCGAGGTGCTCCAGGGAAAGCCGGGGCCAGCCAGAGATATTGTGCTGCTAAATGCCGGGGCCGCTATCTATGTTTACGGGCTGGCTGAAAATCTAAGTGAGGGTATTGACCTGGCTGCTCGATCCATTGATACCGGAGCAGCTTTGGCTAAATTGGATCTGCTTCGCCAATGTATTCAGCAGGGAATGAACTAAGCCATGCCGCCTATCCTGGATGAAATCCTTGCCTGGAAAAGGCAGGAGGTGGCCAGCAGGAAAATTTCACTGCCATTGCAGGAGCTTGAGGAAAGAGCCAAAAGTATACCATCGGCTAGAAATTTCCAGCAGGCGCTGCACCGTCGGCCGGATGGGCTTTCGATTATCGCCGAGATCAAGAAGGCATCTCCTTCACGGGGTATCATACGACAGGCAGATTTTGATCCGCTCAAGATTGCTAAAGTGTATGAGCAGGAGGGAGCCGCGGCTATATCCGTTCTGACGGATCAAAGGTTTTTCCAGGGAGATTTGGACTATCTTCAGAAGGTGCGCCAGCTCGTCTCTCTTCCCCTTTTACGTAAAGACTTTATTATTGATGAATATCAGCTTTACGAGGCCAAAGTTGCCGGAGCAGATGCCGTGTTATTGATTGCCGCCGCACTCTCCAGGGAGCATCTAGCTGATCTCTACAGCCTGGCCCAGGAGATCGGACTTCAGGTGCTGCTCGAAGTTCATAATCGGGACGAGCTTGACCTAGCTTTGTCAACAGGTGCAGCCATCATCGGCATCAATAATCGTAACTTGCAGACCTTTCAGGTAGATTTGTCTACAACAGCCGCTCTTGCTCCCCTAATCCCCAAGGATCGGCTGATCGTGAGTGAAAGCGGCCTCCACACAGCCGAACAACTGCGCTTTTTGGAGACTCTTGGCGTGGATGCGGCCCTGATCGGTGAAGCCTTTATGTGCCGGGAGGATATCGGCCAGGCATTCCGTGAGCTTTGCGGGAGGAAATAAACAGAAGATGAATAGGAAAATTGAAGAAAGACAGCGAGTGCGGGTTAAAATCTGTGGGCTCACCAGAGCAGATGACGCCCTTTTGGCCGCAGAGCTTGGGGCCGATGCCGTTGGGTTTATCTTTGCCGAAAGCCCGCGACAGATTGCTCCTGAGTCGGCCCGCACCATAATTGAGCTTCTGCCACCCTGGGTGAGCCGAGTAGGGGTTTTTGTCGATCAGGATATTCGGCTGGTTCGGGATATCGGCGATTATTGCTCATTGGATTATTTTCAGTTTCACGGCCATGAGGACCCTGACTACTGCCGCCAATTTCCAGGCCGGGCAATTAAGGCCTTTCGGATTAAGGAGGAATCCGATCTTACCTCTCTCTCAAAATATATACTTTCCGCGTACTTGCTTGACACCTTCAGCCCGGACCGGATGGGAGGCACTGGCCAAGTCTTTGACTGGAGGCTGGCTATCTTGGCTAAACGCTATGGTCGGGTGATTCTCTCAGGAGGGCTTGGCCCGGACAATGTCGCCCAGGCGATTCAACTGGTTCAGCCATATGGAGTGGATGCCAGCAGCGGCCTTGAATCCGCGCCCGGCAAGAAAGATCATTCCAAGCTCTCCTCTTTCTTCAAGGCTGTCTCTTCGGCTGCTTCGGCCAGCAGCTCAAGCTCTTCTTCTTCCTCATCAATTTGATAGGGTTGAAGAGATTTTTCACCCTGCTCATTTTTCAACAGAATCTGAATCTTTCTCTCAGATTCCTCAAGTTTTTTGGTGCACAACTGGGTAAGCCTGATGCCTTCATCAAAGAGCTTCAGGGATTCATCAAGCCCTAAGGAGCCTTCCTCTAGCTGGCGCACAATCTCCTCTAGGCGTTCTATGGCCTCCTCGAATTTAAATTTTGCCATACTCTTTTACCTCACAGGTAATTTCACCACGAAATAACTTGACGCTGATCAAATCTCTAGGACCAAGGCTTGCCGAATCAGTGATGATTTGAAGGTCTGGCAGTCTGCGGCAGATGCTGTAGCCTCTTCTCAATATGGCCAGGGGGCTTAAGGAATCGAGCTTGCCCATGATACCAGCAAGCCGCACGGTGTGCTTCCTCATATACTCCTGCTCCCAGCGGCAGAGCCGCTCCCGCAGGCCAGTCAGTCTCTCTCGCCAGTTGTGGATACTGGTCAGGGGCGCAAGTCGATAGAAGGTATCAATGGTGTGTTGCATCCTACCCCTGGTCAGGGAAAGCCTATGCAGGATTGCCTTTCGGAGAGAAAGCTCCAGGGTATCAGTAGTCTGATGGTAGCGCTGAAAAAAACGGGCAATAGAGCGCGGGGATAGCCAGTTTTGGTTATATTGCTGAACACGGGCTAGACACAAATCGAGCTTATGCCGCATGAGCCGATAAATCTTGCTCTCTAGGGCTGAAATTTTTTCAACCAGATATTGTTTATTTTGAACCACCAGCTCGGCCGCGGCCGAAGGCGTAGGCGCCCTAAGATCGGCCACAAAATCAGCAATGGTAAAATCTATCTCGTGCCCAACCGCAGAAATAATGGGGATGCGGGAAGCAAATATAGCCCTGGCCACAATCTCCTCATTGAATGCCCAAAGGTCTTCGGCAGACCCTCCACCTCGGCCAACGATGAGGACATCAATTTCCTCTGGCCACTCGTTCAGCTCCCGAATAGCCTGGGCAATTTCATAAGGAGCCTCTTCACCCTGGACCCGCACCGGGTTGATGATAATCGACACATTGGCAAACCGCCGGCGAATTATCTTAAGGATATCGCGGATAGCCGCACCGGTCGGGGAGGTTACCAGGCCGATAGTTTGCGGATAGAGAGGGATGGGCTTTTTAGCCTCTTGAGCAAACAACCCTTCAGCCTGAAGCTTTGCTTTCAACTGTTCAAAGGCAGCCTGGAGTGCCCCAGCCCCCCGGGCCTCCATCTGCTCAACCACAATCTGATATTCACCACGGGCCTCATAAACAGTGATTCGTCCCCGAACCAAAACCTTCATTCCGTCCTTGGGCTGAAAAGGGAAAGATCGGCTTTGATAACGGAAGGCAACGGCCCGTATCTGGCTGGTTTCATCCTTTAAGATGAAGTAAGTATGACCGGAAAAAGGGGTTCTGAGATTGGAAATTTCCCCCTCAAGCCAGACATCGTAAAATTCCGCCTCAAGGTTATCCCGAATAAGAGAGGTTATTTGAGAGATTGAATAGATTCTTACCTGCTGCTGCGGCATGGGCCAATTTTAAAGTAGTATTGTTTGGGTTGTCAAGGAGAGAATTTCCCCTTGATAAAATAGTTCTTGGCTATTATAATACAACCATTAAGCAGAAATTGAATATTATGTTAATGATTGTGATTAATCGAATCATTTTTGTCAACAAAAAACCTGTTGGCTTGGAAGGGGTCTTCTATTATGGTTTCACTAGCGGAAATGAAGGTCAATACAACCGGAGTTATCAAGCAGTTAAGCGGAGGAGTCCAATTTCGGGCCAAAATGAATTCGTTAAACTTCCGAATTGGGAAAAAAATCAAAAAAATTAGCAAATCAATCCTAAACAGCCCGGTCGTGGTTGAAATGGATAACACTAGGGTGGCCATCGGATGGGGTATGGCTAAAAAGGTATTCCTGGAGGTGCTGAATGA
This sequence comes from bacterium, assembly GCA_023512255.1. Taxonomy (GTDB): domain Bacteria; phylum SZUA-182; class SZUA-182; order DTGQ01; family DTGQ01; genus DTGQ01. The sequence continues at coordinate 7,137 of JAILZY010000077.1, forward strand.
AGATTCTTCTCATGGGCAATCCGAATGTGGGTAAGAGCGTGATCTTCTCACGCCTTACCGGTGCCCATGTGATATCTTCCAACTATCCTGGCACAACCGTAGGATTCACTAAGGGGCGAATCAGAATCAATGGACAAGAGGCCGAAGTAATTGATGTCCCCGGTATCTATCGCCTTGAGCCAATATCCAAGGCCGATGAGGTCGCGATAAAGATGGTGGCTGAGGTGACCGAAGGGGATGTAATTATCAATGTCGTTGACGCCACCAATCTTGAGCGAAGCCTCTACCTAACCATGCAACTGCTGGAGCTTGGGATCCCCATGATTCTAGCCTTGAACATGTGGGATGATGTCAAGCACAAAGGGATTAGTCTTGATCTTGAAAAACTAAGAGAGTTTTTACAGGTTCCAATTATTCCAACCGTGGCTGTGGCTGGAGAGGGAATCAAAGAGCTGGTGGCCAATATCAGCCAGGCTAAAGCTCCGAAAATTCACCTTCATACTGAAGAGGAGCGATGGGCAGATATTGGGAAAATCACCAAAGAGGCCCAGCGCATTACCCACCGTCACCACACCTTCCTTGAGAAGCTCGAAGATGCTACTCTTATTCCCCATACCGGTATTCCAATCGCTATTTTGGTTTTGCTCATCTCCTTTGCCTTTATCAGGTTTTTAGGAGAATCCTTAATTCACTACGTGATGGACCCTTTCTTCTATCGCTTCTATGGCCCTCTGATCATTAAGCTGGTTAAGATTCCCTTCCCATCGGGTTTTTTTTACCACATCCTGATTGGAAATTCAGCCGATTTTGTTGAATCCCTTGGGCTTTTGACCAGTGGTCTTTATGTACCTTTTGGTATGGTACTGCCCTATATTTTTGCTTTCTATCTGGTCCTCAGCCTTTTGGAGGATATCGGCTATCTCCCTCGTCTTGCGGTTTTGGCAGATACCATTATGCACCGGATAGGGCTGCACGGCTTTGCCATCATCTCGATTGTGCTTGGATTTGGTTGTAATGTCCCTGGGGCTCTCTCAACCCGTGTCCTGGAGACCCAAAGGGAGAAGTTCATTGCCTCAACCCTGCTCTGCACATCAGTCCCTTGTATGGCTCAAAGTGCCATGATCATCGGCCTGGTCGGCAAACATGGCCTAGCCTATGTTTTTCTGGTTTATGGAATTCTAACGATGATCGGCATTCTGATCGGCCTCATCCTGGACCGAGCGCTTCAAGGGGAAAGCCCTGAAATATTTATGGAAATCCCCTCCTATCATATTCCCCATCTTGGATCTTTGCTAAAAAAATTAAAAATGCGGATTATGGAGTTTCTGAATGAGGCTGTACCCCTGGTGCTGGTCGGCATTCTGATTATCAATATCCTGACCACAGTGGGGATAATGAATCTTATCAGCTCGCTAGCCGCGCCGGTAGCCACGCGGGTCTGGGGTCTTCCCAAGGAGGTGATCCCGGCGATGATGATTGGTTTCTTGCGCAAAGATGTCGCGGTCGGGATGCTCAAGCCGCTGCATCTTTCAATCAAGCAGCTCGTTATCGCCTCAACCGTGCTGGCGGTGTATTTCCCCTGTGTAGCCACCTTCTTTGTTCTGGTCAAAGAATTAGGCCTTAAAGATATGGCCAAGGCTACCCTCATTATGGTGACCATATCCTTGACTGTGGGTGGGGCAATTAATCTCCTGTGGCGGTAGGGGGATCAAGAAACTTCCACAAGTATGGGGCTTTAGTCTACGCTATCTGGGGGTAATTTTGGCTATGGGCTTGCCAAATCCGCCGCCCTTATGCCATCCAAAATATCCCGCCGCCCCATGCCTCCAAGATATTTATTCTATGCTTTATGTTCTATGCTTTATGGTAGGGGATGATTTATCAATATTTTATATTTTTATAGATAATATTGTTAAAAATAACTTGCTATCCGCGAAAGAGTGCGGTATTATATTAAAAAAAATATGCCAATATTGGTAGATAATGAAATATTAGTGATTATAAGGAGGGATGTCCACTAACCGTCTGAAAAAATAAGATGTATACGTTATGTTTGGGATTGCTCTTAAATATTATCTTCTTTGTTGGGTCGGAGCGATCGTGTTATATTTTAAATCAAAAGATGATGGCAAAAAATTATTTCAAATTTTGCCTCATATAAACGAAAAGTGGAATAAAAATGCAGTGGCTAATTTTGTGGACATAATCTTGGTAACAGCATCAGGTGCTTTTATTGCGACAATTTTTACTCATCCGACAACTGCTCCCCAAGCACTTTCGGCTGGGTTGGGGTGGACGAGTATATTAAGTTGTAAAATTAAATCTTAACGGGAGAATCTCTATGTTTAGTCTAAATGGTTCTATCGCTAAGTGGTTTCCTCGCCAAGTGCGATAGCAGATCCAATTACCCAATCAATTGCAGGGACGGCCCTCTGTGGTCGCCAAAATTGTGCTCTTTGTTACCGAAAGAACCACTAAGCGCGATAGCAGATCCAATTACCCAATCAATTGTTGGGGCGGGGGGACCTTATCTATGCCTACGGTCAGTGATCTTTTAAAAGACCTGGAACAAAAATCAAAAGAAATAGACCAGCTTGTAGAAAGACTTAAAAATAAAGATAAAGAAGAAGCAAAAGCATTTAAAGCTGAAATTCAGCAATTTCTTTTACAAGAGGGAAAAATTAAAAAAATTACTTCCTGCTTAGCTAATTTATCATTGTTTATTTTAATTCTAGTCATTATTATAGCCAGATTTTATTCTGAAAATGTGGCTATAGTAATTATTTTTGCTATAATACCTATAGTTATAGCTGGTCTTATAGCTCAATCCAAATCAGAAGCCGATATTATGAATAAATCAAAAAAATATAACGATCTACTTGGATATTTCAAAAAGCGCGCTACGTAAATAAATGCGTGAATATACTCGTTCAACTTAGGTTTTGATTGTTGTAGCCAGCTAACTTATAGCTGTTTATTTTCCCATCCACCACCTCAAATTCCATCTCTCCCCTCCGCTCAGGGAGCTTATCCGCACTGACCCTGACCTCATAAGGAATGATAATCCTTCCCCGCATTACATCCTGCGGCCGCACTCGATCCAATCTTATGGTTGGAGAATAATCCAGCTCTTCCAACTTATTTTGGTATAAGGGCAAATTAGTAACGAATAGATCATTCGGGTTGCATCTGCCTTTGATGCTGCTCAGTATCTCTTCCAGAAATCCGCTTCTGAACCTCCTTAATTCTCCCTGCGTAGTAATCTTTCTCGATAAGTCATTACCCAATAAACCAAGCAGCTTCGAATGCTTTTCAGCCATCAGATATTTCCAAAATTTTTCACATATTTCAGCGGCCTCCTGGTACTTTGCATCCTCCCGACTATCAATGACTATAAAATGATAGACTAGCGCAGGATTTTGCTCATAATAGAAGGCATAGTATCCGCTCTCAAGAGCAGGGTCAAAGAGAATTTCAAACATTCGCGGCTTTCCTCGGTAGCCAGGGACAATATGAAAGGGAATGTTTTTCCCAACCGTAAATACCTGCCTGGCCTGTGACCACTCAAGCCGAATTAGCCCAAGCTCGTCAATATTGCTCTCACCACCCTTGAAGCAGATAAAATCAACCCCCTGCTGAACAATCGGAGCCGGATCTTGGCCGCTGAACTCAAAAGTATTCTCTCCCGCCCATCTTTTACGGCATTTTGGAATCTCTGTGCCGGTTTTGGTCCAAAGCCCTAGGTAGCGGGGAGTAAAATCAGATTTCGCCTGGGAAATCTGGCTCCGGTGGCTGATCAGAAAGCCAACAATATTGCCATGAGTTACAAAATCCGCTATCTCATACAAGGTAATAAGGACAGCCAGGATGAAGCTGATAAGTATTATCTTCCTGCTCATCTGTCCCCTTGGCTACAAGTTATAGGAACATAATTCCAGTTGATTGAAAAAGAAGGGAATTTCATATGCTGCTGACTCAGGAGAGTCTGAGCCGTGGACCGCATTACGCTCCACATTTTCCGCCAGGCTGCTTCGAATAGTGCCTGGTTTGGCTTCCTTGGGATTGGTCGCCCCCATAATTTCCCGAACCCGGCTGATGGCATTCTCTCCCTCAAGCACTACAGCCAGAATCGGAGCCGAGGACATAAATTCAGTCAGAGATTCGTAAAAAGGCCGCTGCTGGTGAACGTAGTAAAATTTCTTAGCCTCTTCTTTACTTAGGTGCACCATCTTGGCGGCGACAATTTTCAACCCCTGATCTTCAAAATAGGTTAACACTTTGCCGACAAAGCCCTTTACTACCGCATCAGGTTTGACCATAACCAACGTCTTTTCCGTAATCTTTTGCATAACTTGTATTTATCTCCTTGACTTAACTTGTCCTCATATCATTAAATTTTCAACCCTTAAATTTCAGGTGGATTTTTCAAACTAAACACTCCTTATTGGGGGAGAAGATGAGCATCTTTCAACATCTTGATCATTCCTCTTACCGATTCGGCTGAGCAGTCAAAAGCTGCCTTTTCCGCCGGGTCAAGCTCAAGCTCAATGATCTTTTCAACCCCAAGAGTGCCTATCTTGACCGGAACTCCAAGGTAAATATCCTTCTGGCCATACTCACCATTGAGGAAGGCCGAGCAGGGAAGAATCTTTTTTCTCCCCTGAAGGATACAGCGCATCATCTCGACGATGGCCGCAGCCGGACCAAAATAGGCGCTGCCAGTCTGAAGAAACTTAACGATTTTGGCCCCCCCATGCACGGTCTGATCAGCCAGCTCCTCGATCTCCTCCGGCGAAAGCAGCCTGGTAAGCGGCTGGCCGCAGACAGTGGAATACCGCGGCAGAGGAACCATCAAATCTCCATGCATGCCGATAACCAGGGCATGGATTTGACTTGGTGACAGCCCGGTTTTCTTGGCGATAGCGGCAGCAAAGCGCCCGCTGTCCAAAACTCCGCTCATGCCTAAAACCCTCTCTGGCGGAATTTTGCTTACCCTTTGCACCAGATAGGTCATGACATCCACAGGATTGGTAACCGTGATAACCGTAGCCTCAGGAGCAAAGGTGAGTATTTTCTCGGCTATACCCCGGATGATTTCTCCATTGATCTTGAGCAGATCATCCCGGCTCATACCAGGTTTTCGGGCTAGACCAGCCGTAATGACCACAATCCGTGATCCAGCTATCTGGGAAAGATCGACGGATCCGCTGATCGTGGCGTCCCGCTGCAGGATCGACAGAGCCTGCTCAATGTCTAAGGCCTTCCCTTGAGCCAGCCCCTCAATGATATCGACCAAAAGCACCTCACCAAGCTCCTGCAAGCTGCAAAGATAGGCAGTCGTGGCCCCTACATGGCCCGCACCAATGATAGAGATCTTCTCTTGTGGCATCTTTATACTTCCTTATTTTCCCTTATCTTATCTAGCGATTCGAATGATTCAACTGATTCAACCAGTTGATGACATAGCTTCAATCACTGCCTCGGCTACCTCGATCGTTGAGGCAGCCTTATTCATATCTAAATCAGGCAACAGGTCATAGGTAACCCGCTTTCCTTCTCTAATCACTGCGGCAATTGCCTTCTCTAGCCGATCCGCAACCTCCTGCTCCTTCAGGTAGCGCAGCATCATCACTCCAGAAAGCATCATAGCCATCGGATTGACCTTATTCATTCCCTTATACTTGGGAGCGCTGCCATGCGTAGGCTCAAAAACAGCCACTCCATCGCCTATATTAGCCCCAGGGGCTACCCCCAGGCCGCCAACCAATCCTGCCCCAAGATCAGAGATAATATCCCCGTAGAGGTTTGGCAGGACAAGCACATCATATAGGTGCGGCTTTTGAACTAGTTGCATGCAAATATTATCAACGATCCGGTCCTCAACTTCAATATCTGGATACTGCTCGGCTACCTGTCGTCCAACCTTTAGGAAAAGGCCATCTGAGTATTTGAGAATATTAGCCTTATGAATGATAGTTACTTTTCGCCGATTATGTTCCCGCGCATAGCGAAAGGCATAATGAACGATCCGCTCGGTAGCCTTAATGGAAATATTCTTAATGCTAATGCCAGAATCTTCCCCTATCTTGACTCCCTTGGTCTGGCCGATAAACTGAATAAGCTTTAGGGTATCCTCTTGCCCCTGTTCAAATTCAACTCCTGCATACAGGTCCTCAGTATTTTCGCGGATAATGACCAGATCAATATCCTGATATCTGGATCTGACCCCAGGGTAGGTTTTGCACGGCCGTACACAGGCATAGAGATTCAATTCCTTCCGTAAAGCAACATTAACACTCCGAAACCCGCTCCCCACAGGTGTAGTGATCGGTCCCTTTAACGCTACCCTATTTTTGCGGATCGACTCTAACACTGCATCAGGCAGCGGGGTACCGTAGCGGTCCATCACCTCGGCTCCGGCTAAAGCGGTCTCCCACTCAAAAGATACCCCGGTCGCTTCCAGGACCATCTTAGTAGCCTGACTGATCTCTGGCCCAATGCCATCACCGGGGATTAAAGTAACTTTATAGCCCATCGGTAAACTCCTTAAATATATACTCTACTCTAAAACCATTACAGTATAAAAAGTATGTAAAGGGGAAAACCCTTTTGAAAAAGGGTTTTCCCCTTGTAACCCTTTTCCTAAAACTTTAATTTATAGCTATTAAAGTTTTAGGAGGATGGTGTGGAAGGAACCCTTTTTCAAAAGGGTTCCTTCCATAGTTCCTTCCACAAAAATCATCCTAGACCTGGCTGACTCTCTTTTCGCTTGCTCCAATAGACTAGTTTACTCCCAATAATACTGATCTCATACAAAATGATGAGGGGAATAGCCATCAGAAACTGAGAAAAGACATCTGGAGGAGTAAATATTGCAGAGACAATAAAAATAATCAACATAGCCCACTTGCGATTTTTGGTCAACATCTGCGGTTTCACTAGGCCAATCTTAGTGAGAAACAAAATCACAAAAGGCAGCTCAAAGATAACCCCATTTATTAACACCGTCGTACTGTAGAAGCTCAGATATTCGCTAATCTTGATCTTTGGGGCTATTAATTCAGGAGAAACCTTGTAGGTCATGAGAAATCGAACCCCAAATGGCACCACGACCATAGAGCCAAAGACAACACCGATGATGAAAAATATCGAGGTAAAAACAATTATCGGAAGAGTGTATCGTTTTTCCTTCTGAAGCAGCCCAGGGGAAATAAAGGCCCACAGTTGGTAAAAGATAAGAGGGGCTGAAAGAAACAAGGCCACAAAAAACGACATTTTCATATGGGCGCAAAAAACCTCGGTCGGAGAGGTAAAGATAAATTCACAATAATCCTGAAGGGGCTTTTTTATAAAGGCAAGGATATATTCTGAAAAAGTATAGGCTATCGAAAAAAAAACCGCCAAAACAATGATAATCGCGATCAGTCGCTGCCGAAGCTCTGCTAAATGGTGGGTGATTGGCAGCTTATCATCAAAGGAGATCTTTGGTTTTTTCAGCATCCTTGGGCACAGTTCCTTTCTCTTCTTGAATTTCATCTTGAATTCCGGCTGCCCTACTCAGCTCTCCGGATTCAGTCTGATCCTTCGCTTCCTCTTGGATAACTTTTGGCTCTTGGATAACTTTTGGGCTATTATAGACCTCTAATAACTTTTGCTTCTCTTCCTCAATCCTTATTTCTCTGCTGACAGAATCTTTTATGTCATCCGCAGCCTTTCTGAATTCCGCAAGACCTTTACCGAGAATCCTTGCTAATTCCGGCAATTTATGCGGCCCGATAATGACTAGGGCAATAACAAGAATGATAAGAAGCTCTCCTGTTCCGATGCCAAACATGGCTATTTACCTCCTTGAAGCTCTCTGCCAACGTGTCTTGTGCGCCGCCTCGATAAATTCCCTTTAGGCAAGGCCCGATAAGGTTTTATTATGGATTACAATCTTATGGCAAAGTCCGGTTAATGTCAAGTAAGATTTACCCTCGCTTGCGCGGGGGAATACTCTCTTTTGAGTTTGGACAAAATATGGTCAATCTTTACCCTTAATACTGCCCGGTCCTGAATACATAAACCCCAAAGACGGTATTGACCATCAGGAGCAGGCCGGAAATAATAAAAGGATACTGTAAGCCGACTTTATAGCCAATCGGAGAAAATACCAAAGCTCCCAACATATGCCCAAGGGTCATAATTGCAATCAGAATGCCAGAGCTGCCACCAATATTTTCCCGATCAAACAGTCTGGAGATGAAAACAAAAATCAAGGCAGCCAAAAAACCATCCCCAAGCTCATGAACCACCCGAAAGAAAAAGGAAATGTACACATTATTCTGGACCATAAGCACATGACCGAGCCCGGATAGAAACATGGAAAACAGAAAGAGCCGCTCATTGATCCGACGGCTATATTTCAAAAAGCATACCGTGAAGGAGGCAAAGGCAAGGATGAAAAGTGGAACCGAAATATAGAGCGCAAGCTGAAGGTTGTTGAGATGAAAGGACGTTTTTAAAAAAGGGCTGTAGACTGTGCTTTCTGCTCCCCAGTGAAGGGTTAGGATAAAAATCAGAAGCGAAAAAAGGATGGTCTTCTTATTGATCAGGCTCAGCTTGTACTTCCTGAGAGGTATCACGGTAAACCTCCCGTCCGGTAAATTGAGTACTCCAAGCAGCACTGCAACCAGGAAAGCGGCGTAGACCATGAACAGGGTATGAAAATCCGCATAATATGTAAGCAGTCCACCAAGTGAAACCCCGACCGCCGCGCCCATTGACAGCCAAAAATTCATCAGCCCGTACTTTCTGTTCAAATCTATATCCGTCTCATCCTTATAGTAAAGGCTATTGGAAGACATATCCAGGGCATTATTGGCTAGTCCGAGAAGCAAGAAAAGTATGGCCATCAGGAGAAAATTCCTGACCCTCCCCATGAGCAAAAACAAAATGGCCAAAATCACTAAAGAGACATGAATTACTCCTCTGATAGATAGACGATCATTGATCCAGCCAGTTGGAAAGGAAAACAGCAGAGGGGCAAAGGCAAAGAGAGAGGTAATCACTCCGATTTGCCATCCCGTAAATCCGATCTGGAGAAAATATAAAGGAACGAGAAAGAATATCGTATTAATCGTCAATTTTCTACTGAAATTTAGAAAATGAATCTGTCTTAGTGAAGCCATATAACCGATGGTAAATTAAACGGTTTGAATTTAAAAGATGTGAATCAAGGGCAAGGCCCTAGTGTCGCTTGCGGGCATGATTAGTCTTAAAAATCCATCATGATTAGTTCTAAATCCATAACGTATGGTAAATAGTAACTCTTTAAGTTTAAATGCTTAAGTTGCCAATTGTCAAGTGAAAATTCCCCTCCCCAGATGTTCCCCATGTTGAAAAAATAATGTTGAAAATATAAAGGGGAGGAGAGAAAATAAAGAGAGAAGAAAGT
>JAILZY010000078.1 GCA_023512255.1 bacterium
TCGAAATAAACTATAAATTTTCGCCAAAATAGCTAATCAAAAATCATGCCTGGAAAAACCAAACTTGAAGCACTATAGTTCCTTATCTTCCCTGATAATTATAGAGAGCGTAGCGCACCTTTTGGGTATCAGCCTCTAGTTTAGTCAAAATAGCCTCAGCCAATTTCTTATTATGGGCTCCCCGGCTATTATCCTGAATGAGATAGGTATAGTTTTTCTGAACGATTTGAGAGAGTGAGAGAATTTGCTCCCAGAGAGGGTCAGTGGGGGGAGCTGTTTCCCCGGGGGAGCTTTTTGTCTTCTGGGCCAAGGCCGCGGCTTCTCCTGAGCTTGACCAAGCCTTGTTAGCGCCCCAGCCCGCGGTCTGCTCTGTGGGGGAAATCGTAGGTTTTCCAATTTTCACCATTAGGTTATTGATCTCGTCGATTTGGGCCTTGACCTGAGAAAGCCGCTGGCTGAAATCAGCCTTATCCTTTCGGTATTGGTCTAAGATTTGCGCATCATGGCAGTTTAGGCAGCTTTTTTCGGCTGATTCCTCAAGGTTTACATGGCAATTTTGGCAGCTTACCTCATCTGGCTGCAAGTGGGGGGAGACAATCCTGGTGAGGTTATCGGCTGTTTCGGTCCCTTTCATCATCCGATCCTGATAGACATGGCAGATATTGCACTCTTTGCGGGGTGCAATCTCATCATTATGGCAGGCAAAGCAAAAATCCCTCATCATTGACAGGTTACTGACCATAGCGTACTCCTCATGAGCCACCCGGTCATGACAGATAACGCACGAGTAGCCCATGCTCATGTGCAGGCCATGATTAACCCTGACCTTCTTCCCGAACATCGACTTTTCCATCCGCTCATGGCATCCTCGCTGAGTGCAATAGACAGGCCTTGAGGCTTTAATATCATCCTCGCCTGGGCCAAAGAAAAAGGTATAGAGATTTTTCAAACCATAGATGGAGGCCTTAACTGGTCCGATCAAGCCAGGCTCAACATGGCAGGCGTTGCAGCTATTTTTAGTATATTGCGGCTTGTGTTTGGCCTTCTGCCACGAATCATTAGCGCTTTTGATCATATGGCAGGAGGCACAGAAAGAGGGCCGATCTAGGATATAGTTATTCAGTACCCAGAGGGAGAAGAGAGCACAGGCAAGAGCAGCAGCCAAAATCATAATATGCGATTTTCTCTTCTTTAAAAAATCCTGAAAACTCATGCGGTCTTTCAGAAGGTTATTGGTCATGGTTTTTCCTCATTCGACCATTTTGAACTCAGGGGCTACCTCATAACGGTGTAGAGATTACTCATCGCTCATGGCTACCATTCGTGAGGAGCCGGAATCCGAGGAATTTTTACCCCTCAATTCCCGCTTTTGCCGAAAGTGACGGAATGGTGATTTAGCTGACTTTTCACTGAAAATGGCCATGAGCGTTCCCCATATCCCCGACCTCGATGTTTAGGGGCCGAGCCTGCTTATCTGCAATTTCGGCAATCGGCCTCATCCTCACCTTCGATAGGGTGGTGACAAGCGGGGGAAGGGCAAGGAGAGTATGGAAATCGCCGAGGTCTCCCATAAAAATTAGGAATCTTCAAAAATTAGAAATCTTCAAAGTCTCCGTAATAAAAAAGTCTCCATAAAAACATTAAGAACATCAAAACATTAAGAACATCTCATCACGGTATAAAATGATAGCAGATCGGCGGGGTCCAGGCCATGGCCCCATTTTTTTGCGTTACCTCGATAAAATAATGATAATCATCCTTCTTATCGATCGGAAGCCCTAGGTCTACAAAGGTAATATCAGCCTCTTTGCCTTTAATATTCCTTGAGCTGTAGATGCATTTGGCATTTCGAATAATATCCACCTGAGCAATATCATCGGTGCCAATGATTTTGGCTAGCATCCTGGGGTAGCGATTGCGACTAGGGAATTTATCACCCATGGGATGGCCTTCCACAGTAAAGTCAAGGATGATCCAGTCTGTGGCCACATAATTGCGCTTTTTCTCCAAAGCCTCGGTAAAGGACTTGTCTGAAAAATCCTTAGCATAGACCGCGGTAATCACCGGCATTCCCTTAGGAATGGGCTTCTTTTGCAGAGAATGCCCGGGAGCCCGCTTGTAGGGGCTTCTGCCCTTTACATAGAAGGAGATAAAATCTTTCTTGGTAGAATAGCGGGAAGTAGCCTTGTTCGCTTCCCAAAGAGAGTAGTTATCTGGGCTGAACCAGCCTGTGTGGCGAAAGCTATAATCCGAGATCCCCAGAAAGTCATACTGCTGATCATCCAGGGCATACTTGAAGGCATCGACTACGAAGCCATCCATAGCCATCCGGCCGCGGACATCATGTTGCTCGTGGAGGGTTCCCCAAAAAAGTTGATACTTCTCAAGCCCTAGGGTTGACTCATAGCGCTTTTTAGGCACCGGAGTAAATTCAATATACGAGGCTTGATCAACAATCTTGGGCTGTCTTTCATCAAGCAAAAGGGCCATATGGTGAGGCGAGACTTTGTCCATAGTCAGGGTAGCCACACAGATACCGGCAGGCTCAAGATCGCGGGAGTCGCTCCGACGGCCGTCTCCGGCGTAGGTGATCCAAAGGTCCCCTTCCTGCTGGCCGGCGCAGGTCGATGAGGCATAGATATTGCGCCAGGTGGTTTGAGAAAACTCAATCGGAGCTGACCAGATGTGGCCGTTATAAAACATCCCGTAAACCTTCCACACCTCCATGAGCTTATCATGAATGTAGAAGGGGATTTTGCCGATATAGTGATGGAAAAAGCACCACAGCCGGCCACTTGAGTCGATTTGAAGCCGCGGCAGATCAGAATACATCCTCATAGTTTCAGGAAGCTTGGCGTAGAAATCCTCAGCAGTGCGGTAAAATTTTTCTCCCCAATAGCATACTAGACCAAGCTTTCGGGAATTGTAGCGTCCGCGTCTTCCCTCCATCGGGGTTTTATTGTAATTGATCTGGGTCTCAACAGCCTCAAATTTACTCAGCGAAATGGTCCGATCCTCTTCATCCTCGCCAAATCCCCAATTCTCTCCTGAGGTATCCCAGGCGATCCAGACCCGGCCAAAATCATCGCAGGCCACACTGGCATGAGCTACATAGTTATTCGTAGCTTCAACCTCAATTTCCGGCCACAGACGCTCGCTGCTGAACTTGCGAAGAAGAATGAGATGTTTTTTGTTCCGATAGCTGTCCCAGGCCAGATAGACGTTCCCCTGCCGATCAACGCTGATCGCCGGCTGCCAGTCATTGCCCTGATGATCACTCACCCGAATAATCGCCGACCACCGTCCCTGGTCATAGTATTTCATGAAAATATCAGCCTGCCCGAATTGAAAGCTCTGCCAACAGACCCACAACCGATTGTTGTCATCTACAAAGATCTGCTGATCGGTGTCCGGAGCTGGGTGCTCGGTGATCCGACTAGTCGAAGACCATTTCCCATCTTTATAATGTCGGACATAGATGTCCCAGTTGTCACTGACCCGGCCAGCCCAGCAAACCCACAAGCCGCCTTCTTTATCTCCAGCCAGAGAGGGCTGCAAATAGCAGCCTCCATCATCAATCACCGTCTCCTCTCCCCAGCTTTGGCCATCATACTTTCGGATCACCAGCCGCTCTTTGCCCTTGCTGTAGTTAGCCCAAGCGGCCCAGACATTTTCCATACTGTCTTTAGCGATCGCAGGATAGTTGTTCATCTGCTGCCCTTTGGCCTTGAATAGAAAAGAGCGAGGCATAAGCTGAAGCTTAATATTTCCATCCAGCCGCTCCAGGGAAGTGCCGAATTTCAGATCAGCCATAGTGAAGGAAAAAACACCAGCTTCAGTGGTTATGAATACCCTGGCCGAGGGAGGCGTAATTAAATCGAGGATAATCCCCTTGGCTAGGCGTTCCTCAAAATACTCCCGTGGCGAGATCTTCCCCAGCTCATCGGCGATTTCACTGCCACGCAAGCGGTCGATACGGCACTTCCATTGCCGCTCCTTGACCTTGAGACTATCCTGATCAGTAAAATTGATACTCTGAATGTCTTCGATCCGCCCACTATTCACTTCTGCCTTCCCATCCCAAATCAGGGGCTTTGGCCCTCGGATTCCAAACATGATCTGGACCGTCCAGGGCAGACTTTTTTCTTTCTCCAATTGCTGGTCAAGGCTCATAGCCTGGGGGGGGAAGAAGAGAAGCATAGCCGTCAGAGAGAAAGTCGCGGCAATGAAAACAGCCCGACCGAGACCGAGTCTTGACATAAGGGTTTTAGCCATGAAAAAGCCTCCTTATCTAAAGCACTCCTTATCTAATCTAAAGCATGACTTATCTTTCACCATGATCTTTCTGTTTTTTGCGAAAGGGGGTAGCTCTCCGAGGGTAGCCTAAAGATTATCCGCAGTTTAAGGGCACGACAATTAATCGTTTGGGATTTCACAGGAGATTTTGCTATAATCTCTTTTCGGCAAATAAGGTGTCGCAAATCAGGGAAAAACGCTCTTTAGAAAAAAAGGCCAAAATCATGATCACTAATAAAATGGATTGCAAGATTCCCTCTGTGGTCCGAATTTTTACCCCGCTTCGTCTCCCCCTGCTGAGCCTGGCCGCAGCTGTGACCATAACCTTAAGCAGCAGCGGATGCGGATATCGGATCATGGGCCAATACCCGCTCTGGCCTGAGGGAATCCGCAAGGTTTATGTTGAGACCATCCGCAATCAGACTGCCGAGCCTGAGTTGGATAAGATTATGACCGAGGCTCTGATCCAGGAGATGTGGCATCAGGACGCAGTCCAGATCGTAAACCGTCCCCAAGCCCAGGCCATTTTGGGTGGAGTCATTACTGGATATCAGGCCGATCAGCCTATCTCCTTTGACCGGGATCGGAATATCCGGCAGATGCGCCTAACCATTCATCTTGACCTGCAGCTTGAAGAGGTGTCAACCAAAAAAATCCTCTGGCAGGAAAAAGGGCTTACTATCCAGGAAGAGTACCAGTTTTTTAAGGATGATTTGGCTACCACTCGAAGCCGAAAGAGACAGGCCCAGCAGAAGGCGGCTCAGGATCTGGCCAGAAGGCTGCTGGACGGGCTCTCGATGGGAGGCATCCGCCCGTGCAGTTAAAATTCGAAGAGTTGATAAGAAGGCTGAGTGGGGGAAAGGTAGATCATCTTTATCTTTTTACTGCTGGAGAATCGTATTTCCTCAAGCAGGCAGTAAACCTGGTCCGAAGAGAGTGCCTCGGCCAAGAAGAGAGGGAGAATTTTCACTTCCTCTCCTGTGAGGATCTTGACTTTGACAGCCTCCTGGCTCTGATCCAAACGCTTCCCTTGGTGGGAAGACAGAGGCTGATTGTACTTTCCGGGCTTGAGAAAATCAAAAGTAGGGATGCTGAGCTTATGCTGCGGCTGCTGTCAAAAAAATACCCTTCGCCCCCTCCGGCGCGGCTTATCCTGGTAGCTGAAGGGCTTGATGGGCAAAGGAGGCTGGATGAGTTTTTTAAAACCAAGCTCGGTGGATTTCTCAAGAAAGAGGCCGTAGCGGTCCATTTTTACCGGCTATTTGAGAATGAGGTTTCTGGCTGGATCGTGCGAAAGGTCAAAGAGAGCGGAAAGACCATCTCCCCCACCCTGGCTCAGGTCATAGCCGAGATGTTAGGCAATGATCCTTCGCGGATCGAAAGTGAGCTGGAGAAGGTTTATCTTTACATGGGCCGAGAGAAGCAGATCAGCCAGCAGCACCTCTCAGTTATCTGCGGACAGGCACGGATATTTTCTATCTTTGAGCTAGTCGAAAGAGTGGCTGAGGGAAACGTTGAGTTTTCCCTAAAGATTTTGGATAAGCTGATGGAAGAGGGGGAAAGCCATCTTGTTATTTTAGCTATGATAAGCCGACAATTTCGCCAGATCTACCGGGCCAAGGCGCTACTTCGGCAGGGGGTGAGGCAAGCTGACTTAGCCCGCGCTCTTGGCATAGCTCCGCTTTTTGCCCGCAAGATAGCCGAGCAGGCCGCATTTTTCAGCTTTGAGAGGCTGCAGGCACTGTTTATTAAGTTCTTTGAGACCGACCTTGCTCTAAAATCAAGCGGCTGCCAGCCAAGGCTTATCCTAGAGAAGCTGATTATTGACATCTGTGGCCAGAATCATCTTTGGGGTTTTGATGAGCTGAGTTTGGGTGAGAGCAAGGGCAGATAGATAGGGTAGGTAGATATAATAAGAGCAGATGATGAGTATTTTGTTTCACAGTCCTTTAATTAAAATGCATTTTTATAAACAAAATGTTAGATCAAAGATTAGTTGACATATGAAAAATTTTTCACAAAAATGCTCGCCTCTTTAGTTAAAATTGCACATCCTGATTTTAGACAATTTCGACTTTTGCTTTATAACTTATTGAAAATATATATAATTTAAACTTAAATCAATTTTGGGACAATAAAAATTTTATGGCATGATTTATGCATACTCTTTAGAGTAGATTAAATCGTAACTAAAATTCCAAACCAGATTCCAAGATCAAGCAGATTTCAAGATCAAGATTCTTCCTCAAGAAGTAACCTCAAGGATCCAGAACCAAGATACATACCTAGTCTCAATATAGTTCTCAATAAGTTATATCTTATGTCTAGGTCTTCTGTTTGAAGTTTTAATTTTAAAAATCGCGAAAGGAGGTTTTAACCTATGGAAAAAGAATTGAAAACCATACGGCCAAATATCTTAATCCTTGGTATAATTGGTGTAATATTATTATCCATATTTATACTGCCAACCAGACCGGCAACTGCCCAGATTGTGCCCCCCTATCCTCCTGTATTTTTCCCCTTTGAAGGCTTTCCGCTCCTGCCGCCTCCTGGGGTCGCCCCGGTCTTTTATGGCTATTTGCCCTACAGCTATCCGGCTACCAGAAGCGCGTCAGTACTAAGCTCGACAAGTTCTCTGCTTTTGTCGACCCTTCTTACCCCGACCACCACAACCACCGCCACTCCGGTAATTGGAGTCAGCACGGCTATAACCCTGGCCACCCTGGGAGGATCTGGGCTTTCAACCACCACGCTGGCTACCCTGGCCGCGACCCCGGTTCCTACGACAGTTACTACCACGCCAACGATCGGCACAACCACAGCCTTGCTGCTGAGTGGAGGAGTATCAACCTCAACCCTGCTTCTCTTAGGAATATAAGGTTAGAAATCTAATATCTGCTAACTTGAGTGTCTGCCTCCACCACCTAGGGGGCACCTTAAGATCCGCCAGCTAGCCGGTCGGATGAGTAAATGAATATGAGGGCCTCCTCCGATCTGGCTTTTTGAAGCCGCAGGATGACCAGGAATTTGGCAACACAGCCCTGAATATTCTGGGATTAACCCAGGGTAGCTCTCTCCTGGTCATCCTGCCATCGGTTATTTCTGAATCACCTGCTGTGTTGGGTGGGGTTACTGCCTTATTAAGTCATTAAGTCCCTTCACGAAGGTCTGGAAACTTTTTGAACGGTTCCGCTCAGGGTTCATGTGCTGTGAAATAAGATGAGCAGCCTCAATCTTAGGCAGCCCAGTAGGATAATATCCGGCCTTTTTTAAGATGCGCTCGAGTTTTTCCCACGTTCCACCCCTAATGTTGTCAGGATCTTGACATGGCAATTTATTGGGCACTTTCGGATAGGCTTTATTAATAGCCTCGATATCTCCCAAAAACCAGGCCTCTAATTCTTCAATGGCTAGGCGGTTCACAATCTGGAAACTACCCTGGCCGCAGCAGGTAGATTTGGTAACAAATTTAGCGCCTGTAGCGATATCTTCTAACTCTCTTTTTAGCTCCTGACATTCGTCGCGATCTTTATCGATCAATACCACAATCCGATAGTTATCAGGCAGCCATAGACGATACCCTCTCAATCTTCTAGGCAATTTAGACAAAAGATCTTTTTTGCCATTATGAGGATGGATATCAAAGGTTATCCCCTTGGGAAGTAATTTGGGAAGTAAATTTTTCAGCGCTGCTTCGGCAGATTGCTCTTCGACCAGAAATTCAACGTGCTCAACAGATATAACCTGCTGCATAGCTCTCAGCCCTTGCCGTATCAGCCCCTTGTCAGCGTGGATGCTTTGATTTCTTACTTTGATTTTTTAATTGATGTGGGCTAGCCAGATACCCCTTATCCTTGCCGTGTGGGTGCTTTCCACAAACCCTTAAGCTACCTGCCTCAGTCAGAGGATCGCCAGCATCGAAATGTCCTTCCATCCAAAGATATCCTAATTGCTCTCCAGTATCGACAAATTCTTTTATCCCCTTAATATAAATGGATTGTCGGGCATTTGTAAATCCTCTCTCATCGCGATAGAGCACCCAGAGTTCTTCAGGACGTAATCCATTTACAAAAAATGGCGAATGGGTAGTAATCAAAAGTTGAGATCGGGCCGCGGCGAGTCTGCATTCTTCAGCTAGTTCAGGCAAAAGTCTGGGATGGAGATGATTTTCCGGCTCCTCAATACCAATAAGAGGTGGCGGCTCTGGATCGTAGAGGAGAGTAAGATAGGCCAACATCTTTAATGTGCCATCTGAGGCAAATTTTGCCAATACCGGCCTCTCAAAAGGAGCGTCCTTGATTTGCAAAAGAAGCCTGCCATCCTGCATAGGCTCAGCTTCCACACTCTCCAGTCGAGGAACTCTTTGGGAAAGACACTGGATGATCCTATCTAATCGCTCCTTATGCTGCTCTCTCAAGTATTGAATAACATTGGGAAGGTTATCTCCGGTCGATGATAGCCGCTCCTGCGGACCTGCTTCAGGGAGAGAACGGGTTGTGTCTGCGCTTAGATATGAGAGATACCAGCCGGTGATAAACCGGCGGAGAGCACTGACTCTAGGGTGTCTGCTGAATTGTCCTAGAGTATTGACTGCCAAATGTTCAGAAGAATTTAATTCTTCCTCGATGCGAGCATTCACATTCTGCTCATCGGGGAATTCTCCAGAGATAACAAGGCCCTTGCCCTTTTTAAAATCTAAAAACCGGAACGGTTTCCCACGCTTGCCTCGTCTCCATGACAGCCATTCCTCAGCCACAAACGGCCCCCTAGGGTTTTCATCAATTGCCAGATGGTAGGTAATAAGGGGCAGGTCAGGTCTTTCACGATATTTTAATTCAATAACTATCGGCCCATTCTGATCTCGTGTTCGTAATTCTTTAAATCTGCCGCGTTTGTCCCAAGCGCGGCGAAGGCCATAGGTAAAGCATTCGGAAAGGAAGGCAAAAACATCAAAAATGGTAGATTTGCCGCTTCCATTAGGCCCAAGAAAAACCGTGAGCGGTGTTATCTTTTTTAACTCAAGGTCACGCAATGCTCGATAATTTTTTACCCGCAGATATTCTATCCTAGGGATAGATTGTTTGCTTGTCTTAAGATCGCCGGCGTAGGTGTTCATCTGGAGTTTATCCATGAATTATTGATTATCTAGTGTCATTGGTTATCTTAATCACCCTGCTTGTTCTATTTCCTGTTTTGTTTCATAATCTATGCTTTCGCACTTTTTCTCCGAACCCTTGATTTTGCTGGATTTGCTATTAGAGGTAACTTTCAAGGATTTCAAGGCGTTAAGAAATTTCTGCAAAAGTGTAGTCATAATTTATTGTATCATATTTATTGTATAATGTGTCATCACAAATGTCGAGGAGATGATTACCAGCAAGGATAAATAAGCCTACTCGCCTAATTATTCCCCTCCTATCCCAGCCGCCGCGACCTCCTGCTCAAGGAGGCGAAAAAAATCCTGGATCTGCCGCACCAGGGCTTCAGCACTTTGGGGGCTGGCTACAGTCATGACTAGATCTGCAGGGGGAGAGAGCCGGAAAATCCCACCTTCTTTTTTTATAAGCTGGATCAGCTCTTGCGGTGAAACCTTTGTCCGCTCGTCGAAGGTGAAGCTGATTCGATTCCCCAGCCGGTGGATGGCTTTCACTTTCCACCTCTGGCAGAGGAGGCGAAGTTGCATCTGCTGGAAGAATAACCTGGCTGCCTCTGGCATGGCGCCGTATCGGTCCTCAACCTCCTCTTTCCAGGCGAGGAGAGCCTGTTCATCTTCAAGCAGGGAAGCCCGCTTGTAGAGGTTTAACCGCTGATTGGTATCTGGGACATAAAAGTCGGGCAGATAGGCTTCGACCTGAAGATCAATGGTGATATCGAGCGGCTGCTCTTGTGGCTGACCCTGCATTTCCTGGATGGCCTGACGGATCAGATCGCAGTAGAGGTCAAAGCCTACGGCGGCAATCTGGCCGTGCTGTTCAGCGCCAAGGAGGTTGCCTGCTCCTCTAATCTCCATATCTCTGGCTGCCAGGCGAAACCCTGAGCCCAGCTCACTCAGCTCCTGAATAGCCACCATGCGTTTGCGGGCCTCATCGCTCAGGGCATCTTCGGCCGGAATGATCAAGTAGGCATAGGCCCTTCGGCTTGAGCGGCCAACCCGTCCTCGCAACTGGTATAGCTGGGCCAGGCCATAGTGATGAGCCTGGTTGATAATAATGGTGTTAGCGGATGGAATATCTAGTCCTGATTCAATAATGGTGGTACAAACCAGAAGATCATATTTATGCTGGACGAAATCCAGCATGATCCTCTCAAGCTCCCGCTCCTGCATCTGACCATGAGCGATTGCGATTTTGGCCGATGGAACAAGGCCTTGGACATAATTGGCTATCTTTTCGATATTCTCAACCTGATTATGAACGAAAAATACCTGCCCATCACGCTCCAATTCTCGGATAATGGCCTGGGTGATGATCTCGGGATCAAAGTTGATGATATGGGTCTGGATAGCCATCCGGTCAGCAGGAGGAGTGTCAATGATACTAAGATCACGGACCCCGCTAAGAGCCATGTTCAGTGTCCTGGGGATGGGCGTGGCCGTTAGGGTTAGGACATCGACCGAGTTTCGCAGGGCTTTTAGCCGCTCCTTGTGAGCTACGCCAAAGCGCTGCTCTTCATCAATAATCACCAGCCCGAGGTCTCGAAACTCAACGTCTTTCTGCAGCAGGCGATGAGTGCCGATGACCACATCCACTGTTCCGTCTCGAAGCCCCTTAATGGTCTCCATCTGCTGTTTGCGGGTACAAAATCGGCTGAGCATCTCGACCCTTACTGGATAGGGGGCAAAGCGCTGAGAAAATTTCTGGAAATGCTGCTCAACCAGGATTGTAGTAGGAGCAACCAGGGCGACCTGCTTATTGCCGGTGATAGCTTTGAACGCAGCCCGCAGGGCCACTTCGGTCTTACCATAGCCTACATCTCCACAGACTAGCCTATCCATAGGCCTTGGCTCTTCCATGTCTCGCTTGACCTCCTGAATGGCTCTGAGCTGATCTGGAGTTTCTTCATATTCAAACGAGGCTTCAAACTCCCGCTGCCAAGGAGTGTCGGGAGGAGCGGCAAAGCCGATGGCGATTGAGCGAGCTGCATAGAGCTTTAGCAAATCCTCGGCCATTTTTTTTACCGAGGCCTTTACTCTAGCCTTGGTTTTGCTCCAGGTAGCGCCACCAAGTTTATCCAATTTGGGAACAATCCCACCTGCACCTGAGTATTTCTGAACCATGTTCAGTTTTTCTGGCGGTATGTAGAGCTTGTCCCCATCGAGGTATTCTACCAGCATGAAGTCTTTGCGGGTATCCCCAATAGTCAATTTTTTGAGTCCCAGATAGCGGCCAATGCCATGTTCGATGTGGACTACATAGTCTCCCTCTTTTAGATCTCGAAAGGTAGCCAGGGCAGCCGCCGGACGATGGCTCTTTAAAGCGGTCGGGATTTTTTTCCGCTCGCCGAAAATCTCCTGATCTGCAATCAGGACCAAAGACAAGCCCGGAAGGAAAAATCCAGAGGATAGCTCGCCCAGACAGATCAGGGGGGGCAAAACCCTTGCCTCATCATCCTCCTCCCCTGCCGACAGAAGGGGGATCGGCTCTTTATCCAGGCGTCGCACTCCAAGCTCATATTCACGGAATAACTCCTCAAGACGCTCAGCCTGCCCCTCACTTCCGCAAACGAGGATAATGAGCTGATTTTTCCGATGCCAGCTCTTGATCTCTGAACTCAGGCTCTCAAGATAGGATCGGTCTCGGCCCCAAATCTTTGATTTTCCAACCAGACCACTGACCGATTTTACCTCAAAGGAGACCGTATCAGGCGCTGTTGGGGTTGATTCCTCAGCAGCTTCGGGCAAGGCTACTGTGGTCTTCAGTGCTCGGAGGGAAAAAAGTTGCCTAGCGGGAAAGTATTCCTGCTGAATTTCGCTCCACAGCCGATACCCTTCCCTGGGATGAGGGTAAGGGATATTTTGGCGATGGACCTGCTGATATCGCCGCTCTAGTTCATTATAAAAATCCTCAGCAGCCCGCTGCACAGCCGCAGGCTCATATAGCAGGATATGACCGTCAGCAGGCAAATACTTAAATAGGGTATCTGTGCGGGAGTAAAGATAGGGCAGATAGTGCACCAGACCCGGAAAAGGGCTTTCCTGATCGAGTTGGGCCTGAAGCAATTCGATCTTGGACTGATACAGATATGATCCGCCAAACTCCTGCTTAAGTCTTGAGGAGAGATGATGGCAGCTCTCTCGGTTTAGAATAGCCTCGGTTACCGGCAGGATAATTACCTCTTCGAGGAATTTTTCAGACCTCTGGGTTGAAGGATTGAATTGCCGGATCGATTCTATAGTATCACCGAAAAATTCAAGGCGCACTGGCGCCCCATGCCCTGGGGGGAAAAGGTCAACTACCCCACCCCGAACACTATAATCACCGGGAGACTCAACCAGGTCTACAGCCCGGTATCCTCCTCGCACCAGGAGAGCGATGATCTCCTCCCGCTCGATAGTTTCTCCAGCACCGAAAAAGCCTACCGTACTGTTAAACACCCTTTTGGGCATCAGGTTTTGCATCGCGGCCTGGATCGGAGCCACCACCATAGCCAATGGGTCATTGAGCAAGGCATAGAGTGATTCCATTCGGCGACCCACCACCTCGGGCAGGGGCGAGAGTGCCTCATAGGGGAGAATTTCCCAGGTGGGAAATAGATAAGTTGAGATTGAGGCTGTCTGCGGATGGAGCAGGCGGATAAAAAATTGCAGATGCTCATAGATCTCTTCAGCCTGCTCGGCTGATGGGGCCAAGATAAGAAAGCTTCCAGATAGCTTCCCCCGCATAAGGGAGATTAGAAACTCCTTGCTTCTTTCCCACAATCCCTCAAGATGAATATGCCGCTCTCCTCTCTCCAGGGCTTTCAAAACTGGAGCGAGGAAGGCATCTATGCTGCTTCGGTTAATCATTACCTTAAAAAAAAGGCGACCTAGCCATTGCCTCCAAAACGCGTTCGGATGAGATTGATAATTGCCGTAGTTGATACCCCAGGGACAAGAGGGATGCGAACAACCCTGCCTCCTTCTGCCTCAACCACCTCACGGCCAATAATCTGATCATACCCCCAATCGGCTCCTTTGACCAAGATGTCCGGCTGCACGAGGCGAATAAGTCCTAAGGGGTCAGGCTCATCAAAAATGACCACCAGGTCCACGCATTCGAGGGCAGCCAGAAGCTCGGCCCGCTGCTCCTGGGGAATAATCGGCCGCATCTGTCCTTTAATGGCTCGGATAGACCGATCACTGTTTAAGCCGATCATAAGACAATCACCACACGATCTCGCTTGCCAAAGGTAGCGGGTATGCCCTATGTGAAGAAGATCAAAACAACCATTAGTGAAAACTATCTTCTCGCCCCTCCTTTTGCGCTCGATGACAAGATCTTTAATTTTGTCTATTGGTTGAATCTTCAACCTAGGATCATTTAGCACCTCAACTCCTCGCTTTCCCCATTTTTGGGCCGTCCGATGCCATAGTAATAATCCATAGTAATAGTAGTAAATTTCTTTGCCTTACGGCTAGTAAGGCGGCTAGTTATAAATTTCTTCTTATGGCCGTCCGATGCCATAGTAGATAAATCCCCTCTCCCGCATAAGTTTGGGATCATAGAGGTTTCGGCCATCGAAAATAACCGGGCTGCGCATAAGTTGCTTAATTCGATCAAAGTTAGGACGGCGAAATTCATTCCATTCAGTGACCACAATCAAGGCATCGGCCCCTTCAAGGCAATCGTAGTTGCGGGAGCAGAGCTCTATTCTATCCTTGAAAATCTCTCTAGCTCGCCTCATGGCCGCAGGATCATAAGCTCGAATACTGGCTCCCTCAGCCAGCAGATGATTGATGATATTCAAAGAGGCTGCCTCCCGCATATCGTCGGTCTGGGATTTAAAGGCTAGGCCCCAGACGGCCAGAAGCTTTCCCTTGACTCCCTGCTGTTGATCGAATTTTCTAAAATGATCACACACCTTGTGCCCGAGAAGGTCTTTCTGCCGGTTATTGACCTTCTCCACAGCTTTCAGAATTTCCATAGAATAGTTGTGCTTTTCCGCAGTCCGAATCATGGCTTTCACATCCTTAGGAAAGCATGATCCACCATAGCCAACTCCTGGGAAAAGGAAGGAGTGGCCGATTCGGGAATCTGTGCTGATTCCCAGTCGTACCATATCGACATCGGCTCCTACCCGCTCGCACAGGTTGGCCAGCTCATTCATAAAGGAAATCCGGGTGGCCAGCATGGCATTGGCGGCATATTTGGTCATTTCTGCAGATCTAATATCCATGACAATAATCGGGTTGCCGGT
The DNA here is from genome assembly GCA_023512255.1 of bacterium. Classification (GTDB taxonomy): domain Bacteria; phylum SZUA-182; class SZUA-182; order DTGQ01; family DTGQ01; genus DTGQ01. The sequence continues at coordinate 14,692 of JAILZY010000078.1, forward strand.
CCGAACAAAGGGGGCATAGAGTTCCTTCATGATTTCGGCTACTTTAGGATTATCGCAGCCGATAATGACCCGGTCTGGTTTCATGAAGTCGGCCACAGCCGCGCCCTCCTTCAAAAATTCAGGATTTGAGACCACATCAAACTCTACCGAGGTCTCCTGGGCTATAGTCTGCCGTACTAGGTCAGCTGTGCCAACTGGTACAGTGCTTTTATCCACAATTATCTTATAGGAGTCCATAATCTGACCGATAGATTTGGCCACCGCCAAAACATGCTGCAAATCTGCCGATCCATCTTCATCCGGTGGGGTGCCCACAGCAATGATATTTATTAAGGATTCCTTGACCCCCTCGGCCAGATCGGTAGTAAATCGAAGGCGTCCCTCCCGACCATTTCGCCGCACTAGATCCTCAAGGCCAGGTTCATAGATAGGGATCTTGCCCTGCTTGAGAATCTCAATCTTTTCCTTATCTATATCTACGCAAATTACATCGCTGCCATTTTCAGCAAAGCAGGCCCCGGTTACCAGCCCTACATAGCCGGTTCCGATAACACAGATATTCATATCATGGATCTCCTTCCCTGGATTATTCTGATTCTGATACTTTTTCCCAGCTCAAACCTACACACTTCTGGTCCTGATTTTGGCTCACATAGGCTATGGTGCGAGGGGATAATTCCAGCACCTTCAAGATATCTTTCTATTCTCTCAAGGCTTTCAAAAATCATCCGAGATTTGTCAATGACTTCACAGCAAATATCTTCCAATTGCTCTGGCAGGCAGACATGGGCTATCTTTTTTGGCGGCAATCTTGCCTCTAGCCATAATTCTATATCATCAATAATTCTATATAATCCATGAACCCCAGTTCTTACATCACCAAAAGCCTAATCTCTGAGAGTTGGGCTGCTTTGAGAGTTGAGAAAAATTTCTACTCCTTTAAAGAAGCTTATAAAGAAGCTAAGGCTTAGCTCAGTGCTTTTTTCGACCCATTTTATTGAAAGCTTGGCTCTTCTTCCCCTGTGCATATCGCATTCTAAAGCCAAAGGAGCCCTTTGTCAAGGAGGAGACAGAGGCCCCCAAGATCCGAAATTAATTTAATCAGAGGGCTCGTTTTTGTATTTTTTAGGTTTAAAAAATCAATTTCATGATCGATTTTGGTCTGGTTGGTTTGGTTTTTAGTCGGACATCATCTCTTGGATGAAACAGATGTTCCCCATATTTAAAATTAGGAGAAGTAGATAAGCCGCAGGGTAAGGGTATTGAGGTAAAAGACAATAGTATCCCCTTTGTCTCCCTGGAGCTATTTAACC
>JAILZY010000079.1 GCA_023512255.1 bacterium
TACTATTGTCTTTTACCTCAATACCCTTACCCTGCGGCTTATCTCCTCCTCCTAATTTAAACATGGGGAACATCTGCGGAACAAACCTTGGAGTTTACAAAGCGCAGGAAACATGGTAAACTATCTCTTATGTCTGTTTTCGATATCCGAGATCATGATATGCTCCATTATCTTCTCAGTCTGCTTAAGGGAATTCAACCCGAGCCCCTCACTCTCATTGTGGCTATGATTCCCATAGCTGAGCTGCGGGGCGCCATTCCCTTGGCTTTAAGTATGAATGTGCCAGTGATCAAGGCTTTTTTCCTAGCTGTGGTTGGAAACCTTATTCCGATCCTACCAATACTCTTTTTCCTTGATCCAGTCTCAAATTATTTAAGAAAATTTCCTGCCTTTGACCGATTCTTTACCTGGCTCTTCCAAAGAACCCGAAATCGAAGCAACCTGATCGAGAGGCTTGAACTTGTTGGGTTGGCCCTCTTTGTGGCTGTACCATTACCGATGACCGGAGCTTGGACAGGAGCCATAGCCGCCCACCTGTTTCGGTTTCGGATTCGGGATGCGTTCATAGCTATTGCTGTTGGGGTTTTGTTAGCCGGAGTGGTAGTAACCTTAACCTGTTTAGGGGTGATACGGCTTTGCCCCCTTTTTGTCGCCAGATAGGTGTGCAGCCCCAGGATAGGTGTAGCCAAAGAGCGAAGCTTTAGCTAAGGAAGTTGTAGCCAAAAGAGCGAAAAGAGAAGATGGCTGAAAATTTCTTTCGCAAGTTAAGAAATATTTTTGTCGCTGGCTTCCTGGTTATTTTGCCAGTTCTTATCACCATCTTTCTGGTAGTATTTATCTTTAACACCTTTGAAAGGCTTCTGGCTCGGCCTGTTTCCTTTGGTTTGAAATTGCTGGGTCTGTCGCAATTCATTGGCTATCACATCCCTGGTCTGCTGGGTTTAGCCGCCCTAGCCATAATTTCTTTCTTTCTCGGCCTTGCGGTTACCAATGTAATCGGCAAAAAATTCATCACCCTGGGGGAAAAGATTTTGAGCAAGGTGCCTCTGGTTTGGAACATCTACTATGCCTCCAAACAACTCATGGAGTCCACCGTATCCATGAGAAACCGAAAATACCTTCAACAGGTGGTTCTTGTGGAATATCCCCGCCGAGGGATGTATGTTATAGGATTTATTACCTCCGATGCCAGGGGAGAGATCCAGGATGTTACTCAAAAGGAGGTCCTGAATGTTTTCGTGCCCACAACTCCCAATCCGACCTCCGGAATGCTCATCATGGTCCCCAGAGATGATGTAACCCCGCTTTCCATGAGCATCGAGGATGGCATCAAATTGATCGTTTCAGGAGGAATGGTTACCCCACTTCCCCCGGAGCATATTCGGAAGGGATCAAAACAAAAGAAGATAGACTTTTCGCAAACAGGCCTGAAAGATAAAGAAGATAAAGATAATGATAATGATAATGATAATGATTTACAACCAGGTCTGGAAGACAAAGATAATGATGAGAAGAATGAAAATGAAAAGGAAAGGGCTAGCGGCCTAGGTTGTTGTCTGAGCAAGAGGTAGTAGAAGATACTTGTTTCAGGCAACAGGAGCTAGAGAGTTCATCCCTCGAAGAACTCGATAGTTTCTCTAGGATATCGAGACCAAGGGTCTTGGTGATGAGCGCTCCGCCGATGATAACCCAGAGATAAACGGTAAAGAATCTCCACAAAATGATAAAAATTCCCAATAAGTGGCTAGGAATAGATGAGGCGAACATGGCATAGCAGCCTCCTTCAGCCACTCCTGTTCCTCCGGGGGTTGGCGAAAAGTACAGCAGAAAGTAGAGTACAAACTGCACCATAAGCACCCTCAAAACAGGCACAGGGTAGTTCAACCCCTTCAGAATAACGTAGGCAATCAGGTAGTTAGCGCTCAGAGCAGCCGCACTCAGCAGGCTTCCTGCCAGGAGGACCTTTTTCTTATATTTGAAGAATTCCTTCAGGCAACTGCTGAAATCATCGATCCAGATATTCAGCTTTCTCTCAAGTCTTTCGGTGTAATTGGCCAAGGGCTTGAATCGCTCGATCCATACACAAATCTTATGGATAATCTCTTCACTCCGTAGGGGATTCAAGAGCGTATAAATAAGAAAGCTCACTATGAGAAAAAGGAAAATAGCGATGTAGCGAAAGAGGTTTTTTAGGATAGCATTCTGGATAAGCTCTCCATGAAAATAGACAATAATCGGAGCCGCTACGGCGATAATTGAAGTAATGAGAATTCCCCGCACAAGGGTAACGCTGGTAGCTTTCCCAAGTGGCATCCCTTTTTGCGTTAGCTGGTAGACCATCAGTGGCTCTCCACCTGTAACCGTAGGCGTGATCGACGAGGCAAACATGTAGAAGAGAATAGATTCGGCGCTGTAAAAAAAACTGATCTCTGCCCCGGCAGCCTGCGAGATGATCTTGAGCACAAGGCTGTCGATAGAGATGGATATAGCCCCAAGAGCCAGGGCCAAAAACAGATACTTGATCTGCATCTGTTTGATGGCCTGCCAGGTTTTAGGGCCGGCAGTCAAAGCAGCCATAGTCCCAAGAACACAGATGGTAATGATACAAAATATAACCATGAGCCTTTTAATCGACAATCGCTTGGCAATCATACCTACCTATCTGTTTCTCTCACCCTACTTCGTGCTGTTTCTCTCACCCTACTTCGTGCTTGGATACCAGTTGCTCTTCAACATAGAAGCGATATTTTACAACTTTTTAATTATATTTTCCAGTTTTTTTTAGGATCAAACCCTGAAGCCCTGAAAAAGGGTCCAAGATAAGAGAAAAAAACAAGAAAAGAAGAAGAATTGGAGATAAATGGAGAACACCTGAGAGGGAAAGGAGACTGCTTGCCAAAGATAGCTTATGCATGTTAAAATCTGCTATTATTCAAGTAACGGAAAAACTCATACAATGAGTAATAAACAAACGATACAACGAGCAAAAATGTCGGTTAAAATTTTGGGGAGGCTTATGAGATAATGGAAAAGGTAAAAATTGATGAAATCGAGCTGGTTCTATCACATCCAGACCAGCAGAAGCGCTCTTGGATCGGCCAGGAGGAGCTGATGGAGCAGATTTTGGCCTGCTGGCTAACTGTAGCCGCGGATGATCTGCCCCTTTGCCCCCGTTTGGTGGGAAAGCCCGGCATGGGGAAAACTACCCTGGCTATGGCCGCGGGGGCAAGACTTGGAAAGCCAGTATACATTTATCAGTGCACGATGGACACGCGGCCTGAAGACCTGATCATCACGCCAGTGCTTTCCGAGAGCGGCAAAATTCAGTATCATGCCAGCTCTCTAGTTACCGCGGCTATCAAGGGCGGGGTAGCTGTGTTGGATGAAGCCAATCGGATGAGCGAAAAATCCTGGGCCTCGCTAGCTCCCCTCCTGGATCACCGAAGATATGTGGAAAGTATTGTGGCTGGGGTGAAAATCCAGGCTCACCCAGATTTTCGCTGTTGCGTTACCATGAACGATGATGCCTCTACCTATGAGATCCCCGACTATATTATCTCCCGGCTCCAGCCTATGATTCAACTGGAGTTTCCAGAAAGAGAGGAAGAGATGGCCATTCTCAGGTACAATCTTCCCTTCGCCCCAGAGGAGATCTTAAACCTTACCCTTGATTTCCTTCAAAGAAGCCATGAGGCACGGCTTGATTACAGCATCCGGGACGGCCTGAGCATTGCTCGCTATGCTCTGAAAATTCGCGCCTATAGCCCAAAGGAGCGAAAACGCCCCTGGAAGGATACCTTCCAAAAGGCGGTTGAGCAGACCCTAGGCAAAGACGCCCTTGATATCAAGAAGAGATCATCACAAATTAACCGACAAAATTTGACTAATCTAGCCTTTTTGGAGGATTTTTTCACCAGTGAAAAGGACTGGATGGATGGAAGTGAGGAAAATGAATGAAGCGGGAAACTAAATAAGTATATAGGGAAACCGAATCAAAAGTGTGGGACGAAAAAATGAAGAAAAAAATTCTCATCCGGGATGGCCAGCTGTGGCTCGACAATATCTGCCTGATGCCTATTGTGTCTGGTAAGGTTTCCTTTGCTCAGCAGGTCAAAGAGGTGTTTTTCAATACCTCATTCGACTGTCTGGCTATTGGCCTGCCCGAATCATTTTATCCCCTGGTTCTTGAAGGGGTGCAGTTTCTCCCTTATATCACCGTGGTTGTGGCCCGAGACAGAGAGGATTTTTACAGCTTCTTTCCAACCGATCCCTGTGATGGCATGATCGAAGCTATACGGCTGGGAATGCAGGAGGGAGTTACCATCCGGTTCATTGATCGTGAAGTAAACAAAACCTTCAGCCATGATCTTCTAACCACTGGCCTGACCGTGGGTGGTCAGGGGCTAATCCTTCCCGATGAGCATGCTGTGTCTCAAATTGGGCTTCCGCCCTATATTCAGGCGGTGTTCCCATATTTGGCCCAACCGACAGGGGAGGAGTGGCCCACAGAGCGGAAAGATCAGCCCTGGTCGCCGTGGCTGAAAGAAGCGGATGAGGATGTGCAGGCCAAATTTATGGCTGCCAGACTCAAAGAATTGAGTTTGGAACACCATAAGGTTCTCTTTGTCTTCTCCCTGCACCATCTGGCCGCTATTCTCCATTTCTATCAGACTGACTACCCGGGGTTGCCAAATGGTGAGCGCCCCCAGGAGCTTAAGCTCTATTCGGTCCATCCCGACTCTCTCTACTTTATTCTCGGCGAGCTCCCCTACTTTACCTATCTTTATGAAAAAGTAAAAGGTACCCTCATTCTTGAAGAGTTTCAGAAAACAGAGGCGATTAAAAAACTGCTCCTTGAGGTCCGCGATGAATATCACCGAGAATTTCCTGAGGAGATCTACCACATCGGTTTGCAGGATGTGCAGACTGCCTTGCAGTTGATCCGCAACCTCTGTCTAATCAAAAACCGCCTCACCCCCGATCTCTATGAGCTGGTGGTTGCCGCCAAAGGGATCATGGGTAATGATTTTGCCCTAAAGCTAGTCGAAATAGCCAAGTTTTATCCTTATATAGATATTTCTTCAACCTACCCGACCATCAAAATGACCAGCCAGTTTATCAGCCTAGGCCGTTCGATCTGGCCATCTTACCGGAGAGTGCCGGCTTTGGCCAAAGAGTGGAAGCGAATCAGGCTGGAGAAAAAGCCTAACCAGAAGCAAAAGAAACAATGGGCGACCCGCTGGAACCCGAATGCGGTCTGCTCCTGGCCTCCTGAGGACGAGGTCATTGAAAACTTCTGCGGCTATATTCGAAAACGCGCTCTAAAGCTTGTTGGGCTGTCGCAGGTTAGAGTCGAAGAGTTTCAAAGTACCTTAAAAGATGGCCTACATCTAAGGGAAACTATCCGCAATCTACACCTTGGCAAGATTTATGTAAAAGAGGAACCCCAGATTCAGGGTGAGGTAGGGGCAGTGGTGTTCATCTTTGATGAAGATCCGACTGGCGAAAAGTATCCGTATAAACTGACCTGGCTGGCTGAGCATGAAAATGAATCAACCCTAGTTTTCTATGCCACTGATTACCGCAGCGGTCTGGTTGGCCCTGGGATATCTCGCTGCTTTTACGGCGGAGCACTGTTTATCTATCCGCCTCAGTTGATTGAGGATGTATGGACAGATCCACGCTTTGACCAGGCAGCCAATGATATCGAGCGGCTGATGATGGCTGGGCTCTATTATTCACAGGACCGCTATGTAGCCATTGTAGCGCAGCGCAAACCCTCACTCTCTATTCAAGATTATGCCCGATTGCAGCAAAAAAGACTTATATTTCTTCCTCTTTCCTCCTTCAGCCATAACAGGCTCCAGAAACTGCGCTACTTCCATGTCCTCAACGGCAAGCATGTTCGCTCCTGGGCCTTGCGCTTCATCAGGTGAGGTGGGTAAAGGACTATGGCAAAGTTTCAATATTTCATATATTTTCGATATTTAAAATACTTATAAAAAGCGCAAAAGTCTAATAGATGCAAAAAGCTAAAATTCCGATAAAAAATATCCATCGTTACCCATTATTCAAAAAATTCAAAAACTGCCAAGGAGGCGAAAATCATGTCTTGGGGATTACAAAACCGTCTAGCCCGGATTATCAATCCGAGAACCCATCGCACGGTAATGCTGGCTATTGATCATGGCTACTTTCTCGGCCCTACCAGCGGCCTTGAAGTGCCGCGGGAAACCCTAAAGCCGATCCAGGCCTATGCCGACACTCTCATGCTGACCAGGGGAGTGTTGCGCACCAGCGTCGATCCGTGTAGTCCTACCCCCATTGTCCTGCGGGTATCGGGCGGGACCAGCATCCTGACCCCTCTCTCCAACGAAGGGATTACGGTAGCCATGGAGGATGCCATTCGACTGAATGTGGCTGGGGTGGCTCTGTCCATCTTTGTTGGCTCTGAGCATGAGCGCCAAACCCTACTTAATCTGGCTCATCTGGTCGATGAGGGTGAGCGCTATGGGATGCCGGTTCTTGCGGTTACGGCTGTAGGCAAGGAGATGAATCGGGATGCGCGGTATCTGGGATTGTGCTGTCGGATTGCTGCTGAGCTGGGTGCTCATTTTGTCAAGACCTACTATTGCGAGGACTTTGAGAGTGTAGTGCGCAATTGCCCGGTTCCGATAGTGATCGCCGGCGGGAAAAAACTGCCGGAAAAGGATGCCTTGCGTCTGACCTACCAGGCCATTCAAAGCGGTGCCTGCGGAGTTGATATGGGCCGAAACATTTTCCAGTCTGAAGATCCGGCAGCCATGATCCAGGCGGTGCGGGCCATTGTTCATGAAAACAAAAATGTTGACCAGGCTTATGAGCTTTTCCAAAGCCTGAGGAGCCAAAGAGAGCCAGAGCGGATGTTGGCCTAATCAGAAGCGGCCGCTAGGTGTTAGGGGCGGGCTCTAGCTTTTATCTTTCGGCTAACCCAGGAGGAGATGAGGAGAAAATCCGTTGCGCGTTGCCGTGTACTATCATAACTATGATGTTCGGATAGAGGAGAGGCCAAGGCCGCAGATCGGTCCAGGGGAGATACTGGTTAAAGTGGCTGCTTGCGGCATCTGTGGCAGCGATGTCATGGAGTGGTATCGCCGGAAAAAAGCCCCGCTTGTGCTTGGCCATGAGATGTGCGGTGAGATTGTAGAGGTTGGGAAAAAGGCAGCAGCACGGTATCGAGTCGGCCAGCGGGTATTTGTTTCTCATCATGTGCCTTGCAATACCTGCCGCTACTGCCTGAGGGGGCATCATACGGCCTGCCCTACCCTTCAGAGCACGAATTTTGATCCTGGTGGCTTTAGTGAATATGTTCGTGTTCCCGAATTGCAGACAGATCGAGGAGTGTATCTCCTGCCAAATGAGGTTTCCTTTGAAGAGGGAACTCTAATTGAGCCCCTGGCCTGTGTTCTTCGCAGCCAGCGGCTGATCGGCCTTGAGGTGGGCGCTACGGTCCTGGTCATCGGCGCAGGGATCAGTGGCTTGCTGCATATCCAGTTGGCCAAAGCGCTTGGGGCAGGAAGGATTGTGGCTTCGGACATCAATGAGTTTCGGCTCGAAGCTGCCCGCAGGTTCGGGGCAGATGCCGTCATCTCAGGGCAGGAGAAGGACATTGCCGGCCGGATACTGGAGCTAAATGACCAGCGGCTGGCTGATCTAGTGATTATCTGTGCCGGGACCGAAGCAGTGGTTTCCCCAGCGCTTCAGGCCGTAGACAGTGGCGGCTCAGTGCTTTTCTTTGCTGTTCCGCCTGCTGGGGTGCAGGTCGCAGTTCCTATCACTGAGCTTTGGCGCCGGGAAATTACCCTGAAAACCTCCTATGGGGCAAGCCCACAGGATCTTGCCTCTGCCCTTGAGCTGATCAGGCTCAAAAAACTTCCCCTCCTGCCCCAGATGATTACCCACCGGCTAAGCCTAGATGAGGCTGCCCTGGGATTTCGGCTAGTGGCCGAAGCCAGGGAATCAATCAAAGTGATCATCGAACCCTGGAGATAGCCGAAAGATCAACATGGTTTTTATGCGGTCTCACCTTGGATGAACTCAAGGGCCGTAAATAATAGGTCCACTACATCCGAAATTGCCTTTGCCCAGTCGTTGACCCTTACTTCCAAATTAAGCACTGTTTGGGGATTAGATCTAGCTATCATCATTAGCAAATCCTTCCCATCCTTTTCGAGGCTTATAGCTAATTGATAATAATGCAAGATATGTATTGAAGTGCGTATTATCCGTGGCGCATTGAGCACAGCTTTTGCTAGATGGGCTATTCCCAAACCCATCTCACAAATAGATGCCATTTCATCCATTAGCTGAATATAAAGTGATCCAATTTCGATCATCTTCATACCTACATCATACATCCTTTGAGCAGCCTCCAGGCCTTCTGGTCCAAGCCGATCGCTCATTATCATATTTAGAGCCTTGTCACGGAAAGCGAAGCCAGGTTTCATTAATAATTTTATTCCCGTTAACATAAAACCACCTCTAATAAAAGTAGGTAACGTCTCCCAAAAAATTTCTAAAATGCTCACATACTCCATTAGTCCAGAAAGTGTAAAGAAAAACTGTCCTGTTGGATCTATGTTATTGATTGGATCATTAGCAACATATACATAACGATGAAGTGTAGATGGATCAAATAGCCTAGTGGGAAATGTATCTGTAGTTAAAAAACGACTATTTTGGATATTTAGATAACGAGAGCGTAAGTAATAAAAGCCAATGTTTGAGTCAAATTGCTCGCCAGTATAAAGATAATTGTTGATTGATGTACCAATTTTTTTCAAAAGAATCCCAAATGCATCATAAATGTATTCATCTGTAATTCTCTCTCCCCCATCCGTTAATTGTCGGGTAGACATTTGACCATCATAATGATAGTATGAGGTTGCTCCTCCCCGTTTCATGCTGATCAAATCATCGCCATAAACATAGCTGGCGACCAGAGCAAAGGCAGCATCCCGCTCTTCTAGCACCTGGACGAAATCGCGGTTCTTATCCACCAGGTAATAGGTTGTGGCCCCTCCTGCTGTAGATCCTACTCTTATACCATCGCAGTCATAGGTATAATTCACCAGGGTAGTGGATGTCTTGGCCTCAATCAGTCTGTTCTCATAGTCATAGCTATAGCTTGTAATCTCCGCTCCATCCCTCTTACTTATGGTATTGCCATTATTATCGTAATTATAGGTAATAGCATTCTCAGTCAGGAGTCGATCATTTTCATCATAAGTATATGTGGTTACACCTGCCCCAGAATCATTCTTGCTAAGGCGATTGCCTACAGGGTCATAGGTATAAGTGATGGTGCGATTACCCAGCACCGGGTCAATAATCCTTTCCTCAGTCAGGCGGTAGAGGCTATCATAGGTGTAGTTAACCACTCTCCCTGTGTGTTCCTCTACCTTTATCCTATTCCCTGCCGGCCCTAGGGTATAGGCATAGCTTGATATGATCGAGTCATCAGACCTTCTATTCTCAAGCCTGATCAGCCGATTCAGGCTGTTGTAGGTATATACTGCCTTTGTACCATTAGGATAAGTAATCCTGGCCCGATTGCCCACCAGATCATAGACATAGCTAGTGATCCCGCCATCAGGGTCGGTTACTGTCTCAGGCCTGTTCAGCTTATCGTAGGTATAAGTGGTCGTACCTGAGGGCACAGTAACCGAGGTCCTGTTTCCAGCCTCATCATAAGTATAGGAGATAGTCGTGCCGTCCGAATTAGTACATTTGACTAATCTATCTCGCAAATCATAGCTATAGGTAGTTTTACCCCTAGCCTCAGTGACTGAAGCTCTCTGCCCTGTCTTGGTATAGGTAAAGGATACGGAAGATCCGTCAGGATAGATCATCTTAGTCAAGCGATTATTACTATCATAAGTATAAGTAGTAGTATTTCCATTGAAGTCGGTCTTGGAGATTAAATTCCCTACTGCATCATATCTCATAACCTCAGACATACCAAGGGGCAGAATTCTCTTAGTAACCCTACCCAACTGGTCATATTCCCACCTCGTTGTATGCCCATTGGCATCAGTCTGGGTAATCATATTGCCTAGCTCATCATAGCTGTATCTGGTAACCTGGCCCAGGACATCGGTAACAGAGACAAGCCGTCCCATAGGGTCATAGGCAAACCGAGTGGTCAAGCCTGCCTGGTCTGTCTCAGCAACTTTGCGGCCAACCTCATCATAGGTGGTCGTAGTAAATGTACCGTCTGGGAAGGTGGTCTTTATACAGCGATTATTCTTATTGTAGGTATAGGTGGTGGTATGACCATTGGCATCAGTCATAGTCAACCGATTGCCATTCTTATCGTAAGTGTAAGTCGTAGCTTGCCCCAGGGCATCGGTTACCGCAATCCGGTGGCCAGCAGCATCATAGCTATAGGTAGTAACATTTCCCCTGGCATCTATCTGGGAAATTAGCCTACCAACAGCATCATAGACAATGCTGGTTGATGAACCATCAGGATAGATAGTCTTAATCAGGTTGCCTACCTCATTATAGACATAAGTGGTGGTTCTGCCAGCACGGTCTGTTGAGGTTATCTTTTTCCCCCGGGCATCATAAGTGGCAGTCTCGGTTGTGCCGTCAGGATAGGTGGTCTTGATCAGGTTGCCTCTAGCGTCGTAGTCATAAGTAGTCCTTTGACCATTCTTGTCTATGGTGGCTGATTGCTTGCCAAAGGGATTATATTCGGTGAGGGTGCTGTTTCCATATGGGTCTATGGTCTTGATCAGACGGTTTGCGCTATCGTACACATTGATAGTGGTAATGGTCTCCCGACCTGCGGATGTGGTGCGGACCACAGTCTGGGTGATCTGGTTACCATTAGCATCGTAGGTGTAGGTGGTAACATTACCCAGAGGATCAGTCTTTTTGATCATATTGCCATAGGCGTCATATTCATACAGTGTGGTATTGCCAAGAGCATCCTTGGTGCTGAGGAGATTGCCATGAGCATCGTAGGTATTGATGGTGGTGGTATTGCCAAGGGGATCAGTGATCGTGAGGAGATTACCATTAGCATCGTAGGTATAGGTAGTGGTGTTGCCAAGGGGGTCAGTACTTGTAAGTAGCCTATTGTGGGCATCATAGGTATAGGTGGTGGTATTGCCCAATGGGTCAGTCTTGCTCAGTATATTATCTCTTGAATCATAGGTATAGTAGGTAGTGTTACCTAGGGCGTCAGTCTCACTGAGTTTATTTCCTCTGGCATCATAAGTATAGCTTGTGGTATTGCCCAATGGGTCGGTCTTGCTGACTACATTGCCGTTAGTATCATATTCATAGACCGTGATATTGCCAAGGCGATCCTTGACCACCTCCTGCCTGGTGTCAATGTTATGGGTATACTCTATCCTTCTACCATTGGCATCTATATGGGCAATAAGTCTGCCTGACGCGTCATACTCATTGCGGGCAGGTCTTAAACCACGAGGATCGATAATATCGACCAGACCGTGGTCAGAATTATAGGTAAACCTAGTTATATTGCCCACCTGATCAGTTACGCTGACCAGATCGCCATAGTAATCATACTCATACTTGATGCTATTTCCAGCTGGGTCTGTGATGGTGTTAATCCGCCCCCGACGGTCTCTGGTAAAGACCACGCTCTTTCCAGCCGAGTGGATGATTCCGCCAGGGCCGAAGGTTATGGTATTGCCATTGGTGTCCTTGATACTCTCCAGGCCACTTTGCTGATTAATGATGTAGACTGTGCCATCTGGCATAGTCAGCTTGTAGCGATCAGGGTTTATGATGTTAAAATCACCGTTAGTTAGCGTACCATCTTCTGTGAGCCAATCATAGGTTACATTGTCCAATGCCTCAAGGGTAGAAAATGTTCCTGGTTGGGCCACAAAGATTAGATTACCCTGGGCTACACCGGATAGATTAGCATAGGTTGTATTTGCTTGGACATAAAACTCCTGATCACGCATCCCAGGAATAGCCACAACTATGGTATGGACCATGGTCGGACGCACTCCCCATCCTACGCAGACCCCCCTGATCATGCTCTTACAGTATATCTCCCATCCTTCACCAGGAACGCAATTCTCCTGAAGATCCACTGTCTTGAGATCGAGCATCCAGCCTATGCCAAAATCACCCTTAGTCTTGACCCGACTATCATATGTTCTGGTAACAGTTATAGGCATACCTGGCATAGGAATAGTCAGGTCATTGAAGCTAATGGTGAAATTACCAACCTTCATCTCACCTTCTATTTGATATGTAATTATGATTGAGGCCTTATTTCCACTAGCATCCTCTGCTGTAAGCCTGATATCATAGAGGCCATTTTTCATCGTAGTAGGATCAAATTTGCCCAAGACAGCATTGACTACAGGTGATGTACCTGTAGCAAAGATTATGAACTTATTGCTGCCCTTGGCAGCATATTCCAATGTGTACCTGACGAGATTGGCTTCATCATAGGCATTACCAATAATGTCTGTCGGCGTGGATAATTTTGAATTATCAGCAGGTGAGCTGATCGCTACTACAGGTGATGTGGTGTCACCTAGTGAGTGGAATCTGAACTCCTTCTTATCCTGGCCCTCCCATCCTGCTGCATCGCGGGCTTTGGCTACAGCCGTGAATACTCCAGCCACTGCTGAGCTATAAGTAGCTTTACCCGATGCATCGATAGGAACAGGCTCACCATTAACAATCAACTCTCTGGAGATGATACCTATATTATCTGTGGCCACAATTGTGATCGTGACTGTCTCACCCACCTGGGCCGCTTCCGGTACAACGGTAACCTCAACCGCAGGTCGGGTATAGTCTTGGACGGGGGCGATAGCTTCCACCTTTATGTTAAATGACTGTTGATCAGTACCACCACGACCATCAGCAACCTGCACAGCAACATCGTTATCTCCAATCTGAGCTTTTGTCGGCGTCCAGGTGATTAGCCCTGTGGCTGCATCAATGACCATGCCAGCAGGGAATTTGATCAGGCTGTAGGTCAGAGTATCACCACTATCGGCGTCTTTGGCCTCTACATCATACTGATACAGCTCCCCCTCCTTGCCACTGGTTACAGGCAAAGAAATAATGATAGGGGGATTATTAACCACTTCGGCCACATCAATGATGAATTCTTGGCTGGCCATACCACCCCGGCCATCAGCAACCTGCACAATCACCTTATACTTGCCAGCCTGGGTTGAGTCTGGCGTCCAGGTGATTAGCCCTGTGGCTGCATCAATGGCCATGCCAGCTGGGAATTTGATCAAGCTGTAGGTCAGAGTATCTCCACTATCGGCGTCTTTGGCCTCTACATCATACTGATACAGATTACCCTCATTGCCACTGGTTACAGGCAAAGAAATAATGATAGGGGGATTATTAACTAAAGGTTGAGATGGCTGCTCGAGATATTTTCTGAATAAGTAACAGGAGTCAGCCGGACTGACCTGCCCATTGTCATCGACATCAGCACACTCAGGGCATGGGCCTGTGCCAAGATAGCATCTTAAGGGTATGAGAGCATCAGCCGGAGTAATTTTCCCATCCCCATTGAGATCGCCAGTGCAGTCTGGTCTAATCCTCTTTATACAGAAGCAGCCCCCACTGGTGGAAAATCCCCTAATATCATCCTCAAGCCCATCCAGCTTCAAGGAATAGCATTCTCCCTCATTCCCAGCACTTCCTTTGACCTTGAATTTGAGCCACACCAGCGTGCCACTTGCTCCCTTGGCTATGCCTTTGTTATCCAGCCCAGCCACTCTTATCCTGCCAGGCGAAGGAGTGCTTACCCCTACGAAGAAGAAATCTACCAATAGCTTTCCAGTTTCATTTTCAACTTCATAGCTCTGATATTCCAAAATCTCAGGATCATAGGTCAGCTCAAAACCAAAGGAGTAGACCGCCCGCGGCGCCCCCCCTTGGATTCGGACTGGAATCTCAACCTCATCCCCTGGCCGACCCTTAGCATCGCCAACATCCAACACCCCCGAGTCATCCTCAGCGCATCCGCAGCTTTCATCCACCACCCCATCGCAATCATCATCCAGCCCATTGCAGCCTTCAGAAGCAGCAGGATGGATATTAGGATTGTTATCATCGCAATCACCAAAATTATCTATATAACCTGGTGGTAAAACAGGCGCAATGATCGACTTATTAGGATTACCATAGCCATCGCCGTCAGCATCCTGGTAATATTGTGTTGGAATAGATTCAGCCTTCCATTCCTTGGTTACTATTGGTGAGCAGATAACCTGGCCTTCTTTATTAATAAAACAGGCTTTGATTTTATCTATACCTCTACCACCAACATCATTATAGGTAAAACTTACCTGTCCGTTTTGGTTAGTCTTGCAATCTCCCGGGCTGCATATACCGACGGCTCCGGCATTAGGCCCTGAAATTATTGAGAAGGTAATGGCAATGCCTGGCTGTGGGGTCCCCAATTGGTCTTTAAGGGTAGCGATAACGGTATGACTTCCACCTACAGGGTTTGATTCAGTTGCTGGCTCAAGGGTAATTCCTAAAACCGTTACTCCACAGGGTAAATTTGAAGGATTAAATGGCTGCTGAAGCTCCTGAAGCCAGATCTTCTGCAGGTTAGGATTTTCAGCACAGTCTATATCCAATCCATTGTATATTATCAGTCCTTTATCGGTACCAGCAGGATATTTAGCATAAGTATGAACAGGGCCAGTAGCCCCCAAAACATTTGTCCCAGACATATCGATGCACCAGTGGGGATCATAAGTGGTCATTACATTCATATCCCCTACCGCATCAGTATTGGAACCCAAGTCAACCACATCAATGTAGTGAGGATTTGCTGGATCACTGGAGGAGAGAGTATTCTCTTCTGCTATAGTTAAGGTACCCCGAGCACCCTGTGGCCCTGGGTTAGAAGTTTTAAATGGGAAAGGTAGCCAACTGTAATCCACAGGTTCACATTCACTGTCATAGATAATCAATTTCTTACCCGAAGCCACAAAGGCAATGAGATCACTCTTTTGTTGTGGAGTTAAGGTCTCACAAGTGCATCCCATAGCACTGCTTCCCACATTAAGCACAACTGTATCAAACGGTGCTAGACTGCTGGCGCTTACATCTGATGGAGCCATAGTAGAAAAGGTAAAATCACTTAGCCCAGCAATAACTTCATCTAGCCCAGCAGCTACTTCAACACTGCTTAAGGAGCCCCTCTCGCCTCCCTCACCCCTATCAGACTTAGAAGATGGTCTATCAGCACTTATAGCAGAAGTTACGGAAGCCTCTGATGATTCTAATGATGGTGAGATAATACCCCCACCAGTGCTTAAATTGCCGCCTTTCTTAAAATAGTTGCCGCCAATAAAGACCACATTGCGTGATTGACCATTATGAGGATCAGCCCACACCTGTTGATTAATGAGAGAAGAAAGGCCAATTAAAACAAATAATATTCTTACCATTATTAAACTTTTTTTCATTTTAGTTCCTCCTTTTTGTTTAGAAATAATTAAAGTTTTAGTTCCTCAATTTTATTTAGAATAGAAATAATTAGAGCTAGCCTCCTCTTTTAATCCAGGCAGGATGGCTGTCCGAGGTATTTCTTGAACAGGCAACAGGAGTCAGCCGGACTGACCTGCCCATTGTCATCGACATCAGCACACTCAGGGCATGGGCCTGTGCCAAGATAG
>JAILZY010000080.1 GCA_023512255.1 bacterium
ACTCACACATTTTGTGAAAGTTAACTGATTGATTTTAAAATGCAATCAAGCATTCGCTCTGGCATAAGGTTCATAAAGCCAGAGCCCAGACAGCTACTAATACCCCGTGCCGATAAATGTTTCCCCGGCCAAGATCCTTCATCCGAGGAATAACCCCAAAGGCTCCATCTTCCTCCTGGCAGTCAAGAATAAACTCCACAGCTTGCCTGAGCTCAACTCCTTCAGGATAGTTCATAATTTTGGCACAGACAACCAATTCACATAAAATGTCCAATTGCTTTTTCGGCAGATAGAGATTAATCCCCTCTGGGATAATTCGCTGAACAAACTCTAGCTCTTTAGGCATGAGCATAGTTTCAGGATTTCGATCGCCAAAGCTTGAGATGGCGAAAATCTCATGGGTGATATCATAGAAAAAATTACTTACATCCTGCTCCGAGGCGTAACTTTTCCCTATAGGGATAAGATAGCTGCTCTTAGTCATGGTGGCAATCACCCCCTGGCCAATGGAGGTCTCCAGCGGAACCTTGGGCTCATAGCCCAAATCCCGCAACAGCGAGCTATTTAGAATAACATAGGTGATGTTCGGAGGATAAGTCATGGTATTATTGATAATTTCCCGTTTAATAAACTGATGAAAATCATCGGTTTCAAACCCTAATTTTTGAGCAGCCTTGGTAATGGCCAAATAGGCGGTGATTTCTCCGGCAAACTCAAGGCGAAAGTCTTTCTTTGCCCGTAGCTCCTTAATAATTCTGCCCAATCGATCACGATAGAATTGCTTTTCCTCGCTAGATTTGGCCCTGGTATAGAGGACATAGAAGAGATTGGCCTCTTCGCCCATTTCCAAAAAACCACCATCAGTGAAAGTGGCCGGATGATCAATAATCCACTTTAGGGCCTTTTTCATAACCTCATCTCGCCGGCCACCAGCCTGCGGCGGCGGCTGAGATTGATTCGGATCATCCCCACCACCAACCTGCTGAGAAGCGGCACAGGATGCAGCCTGGCTTTCTTGAGCTGCTTGAGTTTCTTGACTCACCCCTTGAGAAGCAAGGGATTTTTCCGCCTTAGCCTTAGAATGATAAGTACAAGGATAATGATGGCATGCACATGAGGTTAAAAAAAGAGCTACCCAAATCAGTACCAAGCCCCGCGTCTTTGCGATCAACCTTTTCATCTGCCTCTCCCCCTTGGTTATATTATAAATTTAAGGTTTTTGGCACTGTAGCATACTCTCGGCAGGGTTGTCAAGGCAAGGGAACTTCCAAAAAATAGAGCAGGGCGACTTGCGGATCGCAAACAAACGGGCAGCCCCGCACGACGTCGATTGCCAGTAGGAGCTCCGCTGGAGAACGAAATGCGGCCAAATCCGCGGGGAGAAACCGCGCTCCACGCAGGTCAACTTCCGGACAATTCCCTCGTCGTCTCCGTTGTCCGCATAGCCGATGAGGAGCCTGTCGACGGTCTCAACTGAAAGGCCGTACTTGGACCGGAGCCATTCGAGGACCTCGGGATTCTCCTTGAGCCGCACGTGATAGTGTTCCGCCAGGGCTGTCAGCACATCGTGGACGCGCAACTAGACCAGGCGTTCCGCCTCCGCTTCGGCCAATTCCTCGAGTGAGAGTCCGTGCTTGGCCAAAGACGGCAATCCGGCCTTGGCCGCGAGGAAATCGCGGGCATGCTGATGGCTCTCCGGCATGGGGCCGGGCTGGCCCCGGGTACCCGGCCTGACTGGATGAACTCCACGAGCTGTAGTACGTCGCCGACGACGCCGCAGCCGAAGCAATACCAACCCTGCTTGTCGAGCATGACATGGAGGGAACGGTGCGATTGGCTTTTATGGTTCGGGCAGTCGCATTAGAGCAGGCGGTCGGATTCGTGCAGAACGTGAACGCCGAGCATTTCCCGCGCGACCGCGCCGATGTCGACCTCGGTGATCCGCCGGTAATACTCCCTCGCGTTGTCCTGACGCTCGAATGCCATGCGCGCTACGCTCCAAGGAAAAACTTGACCACTCGTTACTTACCGACGGGATGGCCTTTTTGCCGAAGAGTTGATTTCGCACTTGCCTTTCTGTCGAAATCTGCTATATATTACTATTACTTCTGCTATATATTACTATTACTAACGAGCGACGGACAATGACGAGATGGAAAAGAACATCATGACGAACTGGCTGACACTCGAAAGAGCGGCGAAATACCTGAAAATGGGCGAGTCCACCCTTTACGACCTCGCCCGCAAGCGGAGCGTCCCCGCCCACAAGATGGGCTGGGAGTGGCGGTTCGATGCGGAGGAGCTTGACGAATGGCTCAAAGCCGGAAAACTGGCCTTGCTGGAACAAAAGGAGTAATGAAAATGAAACAGGATCACGGCAAGGAATGCGGATACCGCGTCCTCGCCGTCAACAAAGCCGGCGAAGGCGAACCCAACAACACCATCATGGCAGTGCTGTAATGAGTCAATAAAGGCATGCGATATGATAACGGGCAGGTCACTACCTCATCCTATTCCATACCAAGGCAGCAAGAGGGCCTTGGCGCACAGAATATTAGCGCTTTTCCCCAAGGAAAAGGTGCGGCTGTTTGAACCTTTCGCGGTTTCCGCCGCCGTATCGATTGCGGCTGTCGCCAACGGTAAAGCCATGAGCGTTGTGCTCAACGATGCAAACGAGCCTTTGATGCTTCTTTGGAAAAGGATCATCGAAGAACCAGACCGTCTACTGGCAAGTTATGAAAAGCTCTGGAATGCCCAAATGGGAGATGAGCGCAAGTACTACGACTATGTTCGTAATAAGTTCAACAAGACGCATAATCCTGACCTCTTGTTTTATCTGCTAGCCAGATGTGTCAAGGCGTCAGTGCGGTATAATGCAAATGGCGAGTTTAACCAAAGTCCCGACAATCGCCGCAAAGGTGCGAAGCCTCAGACTATGGCTAAGCATGTCTATGGGGCGTCGCAACTACTCAATGGAATCACCGTCATTCAATGCGGTGATTTTCGAAAGGCTATAGCCGATGCGACACCCAAAAATGTTATTTACATGGACCCACCCTATCAGGGCGTTTGCGGGAGACGCGATAATCGTTATTTTGAAGGGTTGCTTTTCAAGGATTTCGTGACAGCGCTCGAAGAGATGAACCGCAAGCGACTTTCCTTCATCATCAGCTATGATGGCCGAACTGGAGAAAAATCTTATGGTGAGATGTTGCCGGAACACTTGCATTTGACTCATATCGAGGTCGAAGCCGGTGTTTCTTCGCAAGCCACCCTTTTGGGAAGAACCGCTCAAACTATTGAGTCCCTTTACGTGTCGCCAGCCCTTGTGAAGCGCATCCTGATTTCGAACATTGAACGAACACAGCCAGCGAAACAGGCTCAACTCTCTCTGTTCTGAAGGTAGATCTCGATGTCAAAGAATATCCCACAAGATATACTCACTATGCTTTTGCATTTTTTCTCCAAGGCCTTGATTTTACTGGATTTGCTATTAGAGGTAACTTTCTTAAGGATGTCAAGGCGCTAAGAAATTTCTGCAAAAGTGTAGATAAAAAAGATCGCTCATATTTAGGCAACGCACCTTTACCAAGCCACAAATATTGTCATTCCTGCGAAAGCAGGAATCCACCAAGCCTAAATATTCCTGGATTTCCGCTTTTATGAGGGAGTGATGCCTGATCCGCCTGCCCGCTAGGTGCGCCAGTCACTGGATTTCTGCTTTACGCGGGAGTGATAAATAATGGGTTGGTGGCTAACTGGTTCTTTCGCTAACAAAGCGCGAAATTTGGGCGGCCATAAGGGCCGCCCCTACAATTGATTTGGTAATTGGATCTGCTCTCGCACTTAGAGATAGAAGCACTAGCTGGTTCTTTCTAACAAAGTGCGCAAGCTGCGGTGGGTACAAGGTCCGCCCCTACAATTGATAGCACAGCCCCTACAATTGATAGCACAATTGATACGCTGCGCAGTTGTGTTGCGCACTTGGCGATAGAACTACTAACCAATATGAGCGAATATTGTCGCTACAGCCGGGGATTTTGGAGGCGCATGGCTAAAAAGCGCTTGGTCTCCAAAATCCCCCCCAAAAGCTTCACTCCTCCTTAAGGGCGAGGCAGCAGAGTCCAAGGAGGAGGCGATCATGATTGTGGGAAGGGCTATTCCTCAACTCCACCTCACTTAGGGTAAGGTAGCAGAAGGGAGAATAAGATCAGCAGCCGCAAACATTTTTATCCAGTAGCCATACCCAGGAGCGAAATAGCGCAGATTACAGACAAAGGCCGGAGCCTTGGGATCGTAGAGTTTGGCCCCTTGGCAGTCAAAGCTACTTACCCGGAGGTATTTTCCAGAAATGGATGAGAAAAGCGCTTCGATGAGCGGGCCGCTCATCGGTATAAAGTTTATTACTGGTACATCTTGCATGGGACACAGGGGCGGGCTATCCTGCTGGTAGTAACAGGAATCAGGGCAGGGGGCTCCTATCAGGTTCCATCCCTCCTCAAGGTGGATGGATGTTTTGGAAGACAGCATAGGGCCGCTCAGCAGGAGGTATCCTGGCTTATTCATCTTGATCCAGTAGCCGTATCCTGCGGCAAGATAGGTCAGATTGTTGACAAAGGCAGGTACACTCTTATCCAAAAGGTGAGCTCCGTTGCGGTCAAAGGAGGTGATCCGCTGCCAGTCACCTGCCTGCTGCGGATTGGCCGCATCGCGGATCGGGGAGTTTTGGTTATCTGAAAGGAAGGTACAAAGATCAGCCCCCTGGCGAAATTCGATCCCCGGCGGAAACCAGATCTCAGCCGGAGGCTGTTTTTTGTTAAAGATGCAGACATTGACCTGAAAGCTGATCAGGTTCCAGCCTGGCTGCAAGGGGATCTTTTGCTGGCTGACCGCAGTCTCCTGCTTCCCAAGATGCAGAATGGTTCCAAGATCGCTGGCTAGGAAAAGGTTTCGGGCTGAAGTGCCCCCTATTCCCCACAAAGGGCCATAGGCAGGCACAGAGCCAAGGTCTATCCACGATTGACCATCGTAGAAGAGGAGCCCGCACTGATAATGAATAGGCCCATTTTCTTGCTCGACAGCTCGATCGTAGGTAACAAAGACCTCATTGGCTGATACGCCCCAAAGATCATAGTAGCCGGCAGTCTGTGGGCAGCTCATAGCTGACCAGCCAGACCCGTCATAGTGGTAGATCTGGCTTTCGCTGATGGCAAATACATTGCTGGCTGAGCTGCACCAAACCTTGAGCAAATTGTCCTGAATATTATGGCTCATAGCGCGCCAGCTCTGGCCATCATAGCGCAAGATAGTGGCTCTGCCGCCGCCGCTTTCCGACCAGTCTCCGACAGTAAATATCGTCCGAGAATCGCTTCCCCAGATTCCCCGCAGCCTTCCCGCAGAAGGTGTGGTCATTTTCGACCATCGCGAGCCATTATAATGATAGACACCCTCGCCGACTGCATAGACATTACTTGGAGAGCTGCCCCATACCCCTTCGAGAAAATCTTTGATATTTTGAGCATCAGGCATTCTGCTCCAATGAATGCCATCGCTACTGTGGAGAATCTGAGCTTCGATCACAAGCTGGCCGCTATCATCCTCCCACCAATCCCCGCCGACCGCAAATAGCTCCCCTGAGAGACTGCCCCAGATATCAGAGAGAATGCCATATTCGGGCAGATCAATCGGAGACCAGACTTGACCATCATAGCGGGCAATGAAAACCCTGGCTTCCTCCTCAGTGGCCGGATTTGGATGCCCGCCCACTACCCAGGCCGCCTGGCTTGAGTTGGCCCAGATTTGGAAACATGTTCCCTCATATCCCTTGGCCGATTGGCTAGACCAGGAGGCCCCATCGTAGATCAAGACAATTCCCCGGCTTGGGTAATCATACAGAAAGTTTCCGCCAACTACCATAACCTGGCCATTATTAGGATCAACCCGGACCGATCTTAGATAGCCGCAAGTATTTACTTCCTTGACCCTAGTCCAGGCTTGTCCGTCGTATCGAAGTATTAGCCCCTCCTCTCCAGCCAGGTCAGCTACTCCTACAGCGATGATATCATTAGCTGATCTTCCGGCTATCTTATTCAGACAAAAGCCCTCCGGAAGATCAGATGGGGTTACATCCTGCCAGAGGCCATTTCGACAGCAGAAGATGCGCTCACCCACTGCCCAGATGTCTCCTCCCTCCGCGGCCCAGATATCGTAGAGACAGACCGAGGGAATCTCCTTCATCAGGCTCCATTGGCCATGCTGATAATGCAGGATGACCGAAGATGGCTCCTGGGTGATACCTTTGACCCGAATGCCCACAGCAAAAAGATCATCCGGCCCCCTTCCCCAAATACTCTGAAGGTCTGGCAGGGGATCTGACGGCTCAAGGGCCTGATTCAGGCTCATCTTGCTCCAAGCGCTTCCGCTCCAGTGAAGGATTAGCCCCTCTAGTCCGACAGCAAAAACATCGCTTGGCCCCGTGCCCCAGACATCTAGTAGGCAGCCGGAAAAAGCAGAATCCATCAACGACCAGCCACGGCCATCAAAGTGAAGAATGATTGGGCGGCCATCACTTTGTCCGCTTGTGCCGCCGACGGCAAAGATATCGCTTGCGGAGCTTCCCCAGATGGCGGTCAATTCTCCGCTCTCCTCCTCAAGAAGATAGGAGGCTATGGTTTTCCATCTTTGGCCGTCATAGTGTCCAATAACCGCAGCGTTTAAGCCGAAGCCGACGGCAAAGATATCACTTGAAGAGCTTCCCCAGATATCATTGATCCAGTTGGCATTCATTAGCGGATATTGAATTTCCCAGCCGGAGGCCACCTCAGCTCCCTCAGCATCCCTGACGAGAAGATCGGTAGGGGGGCAAAAGGGGCAGCTTGCCTGAATGATCACTACTCCTACTGCTGCCATCATAGCCACCAGGATAAGCAAGCGATGATTGAAATTGAAAAAAATAGATCTTATTGCTCTTACACCCATTGCTCTTACACCATCAAGCATTTTTCTCCTCATTCCCCTCATAATGTTTCGCCCCTCAATTGCTTTCCCGCTTTTGCCTGCGCGGGCAAGAGGTGGTCATTAGTCATTGGTCATTAGTCTCCCCGCTTTTGCGTGCGGGCAGGGGGCATCATGCAATGTTTCCCATCCTATCTGCCCCAGGTGGCCTGCCTTTTGCGGGCAGGGGAGGCAGGTGCGCCGACCATTCATCCATGTTGCGCCTCCCCGCTTTTGCGGACGAGCAGGGGGGGTAATTAGTCATTAGTCATTGGTCGTTGGTCATCGGTCATTGGTTATTAGTCTCTCCGCTTTTGCCTGCGCGGGCAAGGGGTGGTATTAGTCATTTGTAATTAGTCTCCCCGCTTTTGCGTGCGGGCAGGGGTTGTAGGGGCGTATCGCAATACGCCCCTACTGCTGCGATTCCCCGCCTTGTAGGAGGCGGGGGAGCGGGCAGGGAAAAGTGCCAGTAATGTCGGTAATATTTTCCCTTAGCGATAGAACCACTTAGATCAGGGAAAGATTATTTGCCCGTAATCCACTGCCATAGAGCTGACCATGAGGATGAGAGTGATGAAATAAAGCACATTCCTCCGCTGCTTTTTTTGCGTGATCGAGCAGTTGTGGCTACAACCTCATTCGAGGGTTTAGAATCTCCCTTATCGCTCTTGGCTGTAACCTTATAGAAGTATTTGCACCCTGGCTTCACCCCTCGGTCTGTAAAGCTGGTCTCAGCTCCAGTATGGATGATGCGGTACACTCCTGAGTCTCCATCTCGGCGCCAGATATCAAATCCGCTCTCACAGGAAGACTGATCGGTCCAGCTCAGAACCACCTGATCTTTCGCCACCGAGCTTATTTGGAGATTGGCTGGAGGCACAGGTACGGATTCGCACTCGACCACGGCCAGGCTGGTATAATCTGAGTATTCAGTAGCCCCAAGATCCATAATTGCCCGAACTTTATAAGCATATCTTCTGTCTATCTGGCAAGTTGGATCGATATACTGAGTTACATTGGGAGGCAGCTCGGTCAGGAGGGTATAGCGGGCATCACTCATTGGGTTATCCTCATCCACGCAGCGCCAGATTTCGAAGCCAAGCTCATGCTCTGCATGGTCCTCCCAACGGAGGTTCAGTCGTCTGGCATCGAATAGATCCTGGTTAGCCAGAAGGTTTGACGGGGCAGAGTCAGCCGCAAACAGGGCAAAGCGGCCCAGACGAGTAGCTGTAAAAACTAGGCTATTGCCAATCAGATGAACATTTTTCAAGCTGCTCTTCCATCTGCCGTCCTGGTCCTGGAAGCTGACTATCAGATCTCCCATACTGCCCGCAAAGGTGGTCGGGTCAAATTGCAGGTGGACAATTATAGGATTATCTTCTCTGATGGGGAAATCCTCGGCCGCGATCGGCTCTCCCTGCTCATCCATTAGGTTAATCTGATAGAGGGCAAATAGTGAGCTTGTGGTCGGATCAGAAAGCCGGCTTAGGCTGGCGATCAGAGAAGAGCCGGATTCAGACGTGTGGCTGCCTGAGGTGAAATCAGCCGGAAGATCGACAAAGCTCTGATCGCGAATGTCCTCATGGCCATCACCATTCAGATCGATCCAGCCAAGGCCATCTATCTTTCCACCTTCGACCCGGCTGATCAGTCGGGTAGCGCTCTTTAAGCACCTGCCCTGACCCCAGATATTCGGCTGAATGGGGAAAGCACAAGGCAAAGTGGCGGAAAGAGCTTGCTGGCCAGCTCTGGTGCAGATTATTCGGGCCGCGACCGTGTCGATATCCTCTCCCGCATAGCCTGAGTAGATCACCTTGTAGCAGGGACGATTTTCGTGGTCGGTTGTCGGCTCAGGTGCGCTGAAGCTGCCCACATGATCTTGCGAATCAATGGACAGTGAGGAGACGGTCTGATCCGTGTAGATAAATATCTCTAGTTGCTTGCTGCCGCTTTGGGCATCTTGAGTCTCCCGTGAGGATATGGTGAGCTTAGGCTGCCAGGCAGATGGATTCATGGTTATATTTACCACCTGGTTTGAGCCAGAGACAATCTCATAGCCTGCCCCTTGGTTGATATCCACTACGGGAAGATAGCCTTCCGCTCCTACCACAAGCTGGTAGTTTCCCTCTCTGGCCAGATAAAGCGTATATTTTCCCTCACTATCTGTGATTGTCTGCTGGAGATAGGGGGATGAGCCTCCATCCATGCTCATAGCCACTACCTTTGCTCCGGCAATTGGTCCTTTGCCTGAGGCTCCGCTAACAAGCCCCTGAATCGTGCCGACAGCCTTTTTCAGAACAAGGTCTTGCTTGGTATCCTTGCCCATGACTACCCTGATTTGCTGGATGAGAGCACTTTCATAGCCACCGGCCGAAACCGCAAGAGCATATAGGCCGGGCCGCAGCTGAGATATGGCATAATTTCCACCTGCTCCTGACCAATAGTCTTGATTTTCTCCCAAAATTCTAATTTGGGCGCCAGAAATCGGCGCTTTGGTATCTGCATCCAAAACCCTCCCCTGGATGGAATTTAGGGTATAGACATCAACCCACAGGCTTTTTTCATCCTCGCAGTCACTGTTGCTGGCAATCAGGCGGATTTTATAGGAGCCAGGGCGATTGTAGATGTGTGAGCCATCAGGGTCGCGGCTCAGCTCGCCATCTCCGAAATCCCAAAGCAGAGAGGTAGCGCCGGCGGATTTATTCTGGAAATTGACCACCAGAGGAGCAGGTCCAGACAGGGAGCTGGTGGAAAAGTCTGCCTCAAGGTGTCCCTTGACTTCGATGGTAAGCGGCTCGGCCGTGCCACACTCGTTGCTTAGGTTGACTACATAATTTCCCTCCTTGGTGAAGGTGTGAGTGGGATTGTGCCCTGTGGTCTGATTTCCATCACCAAAGGCCCAATGCCAAGTGGTTGAAGTGTCAGTAGCTGGGGCGTTGTCGTAGAAATGCACGGTCAGGGGGGCACAGCCGCTGGTTATATCAGCACTAATCAGCGGCTTTTCATGAACCTCGACCGATTTTACCAGACTGTAGGATTTGCCTAAAGAGCCGGATGCGGTAAGGGTAACATGATACGTTCCAGGAGAGGGGAAAATGTGGCTGGGATTGCTCCCTGTGCCTGGTGTGCCATCGCCAAAGTCCCACTGCCAGTCGCTGATGGACACACCGGTGGGGGTGGCAGTGACGAATTTAACCTCCTGGCCAGAGCAGATCGGGCTCTCCGGCGTGAAGATCGGATCGGCATTTTCACCTGCATTGACGATGATAATATAGCGGACAGCGGTGTGGCTTCCACAATGATTGCTGACTTTCAGACTCACCCGGTATTCACCCGGCTGTTTGAACCGATAGGTCGGGTTTTGCTGGGTGCTGGTCCCATGATCAGCATCGCCGAAATCCCACTCCCATGAGGTTGGCCCTCCGGTTGATTGATCGGTAAATTTGATGGTTTGATTAACCGTGCCTGGATTGGCCGAGGGAGCGAAACTGGCGAAAGGAACTCCACTGACCGCTATCTGTTTGGTCTTGGTTGCCCGACCACAAGGGGTATCAGCGGTCAGGGTAACGGTGTAGATGCCTGGTCTGGAATAGACATAGGTTGGGTTTGGCTGATTGCTGCTTCCCCCGCCTTGGCTTGAGTCGCCGAAATTCCAGCGGCAGTTTTCAATCTCACCTTGGGGTGATTTAGCGGTAAACTGAATGGTCAGTTGCGAGCAGTTGCCGGTCTGCTGGGTAGTGAAGTCTACTTCTGGAGCCCTGACCTCGATAAAGTTTCGTTTCTGCTCTAGGCTATATCCACATTTATTGGTGGCGATTAGCCGCACCATGTAAAGGCCAGGTTTTTCGTATTTATGCTCTGGATTTTGCTTGGAGCTGATCCAGCCGTCGCCGAAATTCCATCTCCACATCGTAGGCTCACCAGAGGATTGGTCAGTGAATTTCACCGTCTCACCCTGACAAATTACATTTTTGTCTGCCCGAAAATCAGCCAGAGGCTTGATGAGGACATGAATCCATTTCTTTTGAGTCAGGGTATGCTCATCACCCTGGGCATTTTTCACTTTCAGGCTAACGTCATAGAAGCCTGAGCGCTGGAAGGTATGAACTGGATTTCTGGCCGTACTGATATTGCCATCCCCAAAACTCCACTCCCAGCTAACCGGATCGCCCGTTGATTGGTCTTGGAAGGTTACCTGCAATGGGGCGCAATCTTCTAAGGCACCGGCGGCCAGGGTAAATGCAGCCCGAAGATTTGAGGAAGATGCTTGAACCGAAACCACACCTGCTTTTGTCTTAACGTTTTCACCGCAGGCATTCTTAGCCTTCAAGACTACGGTATAGGTCCCTGGCTGGGTGTAGGTATGAACAGGGTTTCTCACCGTGCTGCTTGTGCCATCACCAAAGTCCCATTCCCAGGAGGTGGGATTGTTAGTGGAAAGATCGGTGAAGCTTACCTCAAGCGGTCCGCGACCGGTTGAGGTATTGAGGCTAAAATCAGCCTCAGGCAGGGCTGAGGTCTGAATAGTTTGTGTATAGGGAGCGCTCGTCCCGAAGGCATTGGTTACCGTCAGACTGACGGTGAAGGTGCCTGGCTGGCTGAAGGTATGGCTTGGGTTTTGCTCATGACTGATGGCTGAGCCGTCGCCAAAATCCCAGCTCCAGGCAGTAGGATTGTTGAGTGAGGAATCGGTGAATTGAACGCTTAAGGGAGCGCAGCCGCTGGTCGCCGAGTAAGTAAAGCGAGCTTGCGGTGCGCCTTGAGGCTCAACTCCCACTGAGGTAAGATGGTAATTTCCCACCACTTGCTGGTCCCCTGGCCAGCTTTGGGCAGAGACTCCGCTGGCAGGCTCAAGTATGTACATGGTACCTTCGGACGGTCGCCATAGCTTAAAAGTCAGGGAATCTCCGATCGCGGCCCCATCCTTTTGCTGGGTTGATGGGTCATCGCCATAGGTGGCTATACTGTAGCTTCCGGCATCAGCCATAGCCTGATCAATGGCTACGGCACCAATGCAGCCGCTATTTTCAACAACACTGCTGTCAAACACACCGATCACATCCCCGACCTGTGGCCCCTGGCCACCGACAGTTACTATTCCCCAATAGGTGGCGGAGGCGGGAGTAGTCAGGTAGGTAAAAGGGGACACCGATATTGTCCCTGCTGCCCAAACTCGCGGACAGAGAAGGAAACACAATAGGCTGATGATAAAAAATAATCCCCATATTTTTCTTCTACAAATGGCCATCTCTTCTATCTCCTTTCTGATCTAGCTCTTATGACAGCATAACTAGGTAAAAAAACTAATTTTTTTAAGTGTGGTTTTGTAAAAGTCTCTGACTCCTCCCTCCCTTCTCTTATAACGGAATGGCTGAATTGATCTTTTTTGATGGATAAGCGCTCTTTACCTAGGCATGGGGTTAATAGCAAAAAGAAATTGGTCCTCTTGTTAACAAAAACAAAATGCGCAATTTGGACGAACCCCCTTGTGTCTGCCCATACAATTGATTGTGTAATTTGATCTGCTCTCGCACTTAGCGATAGAACCACTTAGCAAAAGAACCAAAATACCCCCAACTATGGTAAAATCTTTAATCGAGTGTCATAATGTAAGGATACGCAATTCAAAGGCAAAAATATCGAAAAGTTGATATTAAAAAAAGTGTGATATTCTATTCGGCTGGAATAAAAAAATTACCTACAAGAAAAATGAGAAAATAGATAAAAAATTTATGGTCTTGAAAAATGGGAAGAAAAGTTAGGCAAGATCAATAGGTTTTTAAGCGATGTGCTAGGATATGCTAGAGAGATGTTTTGTGCAGGTAGAGGATTAGTACTCCATCTCCTCCCTGGTGTGGAAAGCCTGGACGGTAGGCTTCCACCAATTTGGACCCTGCTCGGAATTCAGCCAGCGGATAACGGCTTCCCTTAGCACTGATTTGCGCCCCTGGGAGTGGATTCCTCTGCCAGTAATGATCGTTAGGGTGAGACGGCCCCGTTTAATTGACAGGCGGCAAAATTGCTCAAGCCGGCTTATGGCTTCCCCGCGGGCTAGGCCGTGCAAGTCTAAAGTAGCCGCAGCCTGCTCTCCTTCGCCCCGAAGGGAAGAGGATCTTTGTTTTCGCCTGGTGAAAGTGCGGGTTTCGACAGGATCAAACTTTTCGTTGATTAAATCGCTTCCAAACTTTCCAAGTGAGTTTACCGCTTCTAGGAAAAGCTGTTTTTCCTCTTCGGAAATATCAGAAGGTTTGTTTTTTCTTTTTTTTCTTGGAGGCTTTTGCACTTTTTCTCCGAACCATTGATTTTACTGGATTTGCTATTAGAGATAACTTTCAAGGATTTCAAAGCGTTAAAAAATTTCTGCAAAAATTTAGATATTTATATAAGATTCGATATTTAATTTATATATTTATCATATACTTGAGGAGAGATTATCGTCAATCTTTTTCGCTCTCATATAACCGATACGCTCTTATATATCAGACACCATAAACCCTATATCAGAACAACCATAAACCCTCGAAGGGGCTTAGCTCTTATTAAGGTTATGTCTCTTAATGGTAGCTAATAAATAAGAGCGAACCGATATAAGCGACCAACTATAATGAGTTATAGCATTCTGGTTGGGATAATCGATCGCCATTGTCCATCGCTACGTCATTATGCAAAGTTATAAACCTTTGTGGCCAGACACTTAGTCAAAGGCATTTTTTTCACCACTTATTATCGCCCATTTTTAACCTCTCATTATCGCCCAGCACCTGGCCTAGGGTCTCGCCTAGCTCCCCAATTTCAAACGGCTTTGAGATGGCGGCGCAAAAGCCATAGCGTCGGTAATTTGCCAGAATCGGATCGGTTGAATAGCCACTGGTAACAATGGCCTTAACTTCAGGATCAATTTCCCGAAGCTTGCCGACAGCATCCTTTCCTCCCATCCCTCCCGGCACGGTCAAATCCAGAATGACCGCATCAAACCCCTGGCCCGATTCCCTGGCTTTCTCGTAGAGACTAACAGCCTCGCTCCCCTCTTGGGCCAATTCCACTTCATACCCAAGATCAATCAGCATATTTTCAAGCATATCCCTCACCGACTGCCGATCTTCCATGACCAGAATCCTTCCGCGGGGAGAGCCGCTTCTCAGCTCCTTAATTTTTCTTACGGCAAGAGAGGCCTCTTTCCGATCAGCAGGCAGCTCGCAAGCAGGCAGATAGATATGGAAGGTGGCTCCTGCCCCAGGTCGAGATTCGGCACTCATATATCCATTATGTTTTTTAATAATGGAATGACTGATAGCCAATCCCAGCCCGATCCCTCCCTGTTTGGTTGTGAAATACGGATCAAAGATCTTCTGAAGATACTCTTGTGGTATCCCAGGTCCCTGATCCTGGATCGAGATCTTCACAAACCTGCCTCCCTGTGGCAAGGGTAGGCCGCGGTCGGCATCCAATGTTCCAACAACCATATTTTCAGCCCAGATCCTAACTGTTCCACCTCGCGGCATAGCCTGACGAGCATTGATGATTACGTTATTAATTACCTGACTGATCTGCCCCTCATCAATTTCTGCCCACCAGAGATCATCTGGCAGAAAGAATTCAGATTTTACCCTTGAGCCAGATAAGGCTAGGTTAGCCGCCTCGATCAACAGTCGGCTGATGGAGGCCGCTCTCTTGATCGGCGCCCCATCACGGGCAAAGGTAAGCAGCTGCTGGGTCAAACTCCGGGCCTGCCATGAGGCCGCTTTTGCCGATTTTATCATTTCGATCGCGTCTTCTCGCCCAAGCCCCAAGAAAAGGGTTTCAAGCAGCGAGAGATTGCTAATGATCGCGGCTAGAAGGTTATTGAAATCATGAGCAATCCCACCAGCCAGGATGCCGAGGGATTCTAATTTTTGCATTTTCTGCCTCTCCTCTTCCAGCCGCTTAAGCTCAGTGATATCACGACCAATACATAAGGCAGCCACAACCCTGCCCTGATCGTCAAACATCGGTGCCCCATTGGTCAGGATGTGGATGTAGGAGCCACTCTTGGTTCTGTACCGATATTCCACATTCCTCTGGATCGTGCCCTCAGTCATCAATTTCCTAAGCTGCTGCCTGACAGGGTCAACATCATCAGGATGCATTAAGATAAATCCATTTGTCTGGTTAAGTTCATCTTGCGAATATCCTAAAAGCCTTTCACAGGCCGTATTGGTGAATAGGAAATTCCCCTCACCATCAACCACAAATATCATATCGTAACTATTTTCAACCAGGGTTCTGTACCTCTCTTCTGACTTTCGCAAAGCCTCCTGCGTCTCTTTCCGCTGGCTGATATCCTTAAAGTCCTCCACAATGCCGGTCAAAGTCCCATCAGGTCCCATAAGAGGAGTTACAGTCAGAATGCAGGGGATTTTCTTGCCTCCTCTGCCACTCAACTCTACATCACACTCGAAGGGCTGTCCGCCACTCTGAGTAAAGTAAACAAATGGACATTGCCTTGTCCCGCACATACTCCCTTGAAATATCTCCTCGCACCTTTTGCCTATAACCTCATCCCTGCTAAGCCCAAGCATAGTGCATAAGGTATCATTAATCCTGAGAATAAAGCCTTCCTTGCTGATAACACACATCCCATCGGCAGATGTTCCCCATATTTAAAATTAGGAGAAGTAGATAAGCTGCAGGGGAAGGGTATTGAGGTAAAAGACAATAG